>CAKKQL010000148.1 GCA_919902095.1 Acidiferrobacterales bacterium | reverse complement strand
TCGAACGCCTGAATGGCATGTTCGCCTTCGCCCTCTGGGACGAAGGCGAACAACGCCTGCTGCTGGCGCGCGACCGGCTCGGCGAAAAGCCGCTGTATTACAGCGTGCTCCCGAGCGGCGGAATTGTATTTGCCTCGGAACTCAAGGCCGTGCGGTTGTACCCCGGCGTCGGAAACGAAATAAACCCGGCGGCCCTCAGCCATTACCTCTCGCTTAACTACATTCTCCATACCGAATGTATTTTAAAGGACGTACAAAAGCTCCCGCCGGGCCATTACTTGGTGGCCGAACCTGCCCGACCTGTACAGGTATCTTCATATTGGAATCTTGCGCGGTGCGTTCACGAAAAAACCGCGCTTTCGCGACCGCGAGCCGCTGAGGAGCTTGCATCGCTAATTGACGATGCCGTGCGGCTGCGTCTGGTGAGCGACGTGCCGCTCGGTGCTTTCTTAAGCGGTGGTGTCGATTCGGCCACTGTCGTCGGCGCGATGCGGCGGGCGAGCCCCGCTGCCGATACCCAGACTTTTACCATCGGTTTCCACGAGCCGGGCTTCGACGAGACGTCCGCGGCGTGTGAGACCGCACGGGCGCTTGCTACCCGGCACCACGAACAGACGGTGGCCATTGATCTTGCTTCCCAGCTTGCGGACGTCGTGTCGGCGGTTGACGAACCGTTCGCCGACAGCTCGATCGTCCCGACCTATCATCTGGCAAAATTCGCCAGATCGCAGGTGACGGTGTGCCTGTCGGGCGATGGCGGTGACGAGATTTTCGCCGGTTATTCCACCTACGCGGCTGATCGTCTGCGGCACCTCACGTCCTGGATTCCCGCTCCGGCAACGCGCGCACTCGCAACCCTGTCCGACCGGTTGTTGCCGGTACGGCACTCCAAGGTGGGCGTTGGCTACAAGCTGCGGCAATTCCTGCACGGACACGCGCTGTCTGCCCAGCGCGCGCACTATTCATGGCGGACGATTTTCCAGGACGACCTGAAGCGCACGGTCCTGCATCCGGAGGTGAGGACTTCCGTCATGTCGGCGGACCCGTTTGCGGTGTTCGAGCGTTACTTCCACGATGTCGAGGACTGTCATTACCTGGACCAGGCCATGTATGTGGACATCAAGACCTGGCTCGTGGACGATATTCTGGTCAAGGTCGATCAGGCGACCATGGCGCACTCGCTCGAAGCGCGTCCGCCGCTGCTGGATCACCGGCTGGTCGAATACGCCGCTACGCTGCCGGCCGGCTGGAAGTACCGCGGATTGGAACAGAAGCACATCCTGCGACTCAGCCAGCGGGGCCGGCTCCCGACCGGCGTGCTCCAGCGCCGCAAAGCCGGGTTCAATGCCCCGGTTTCGCGCTGGCTGTCGGGTGGATTGCTCGATATGGCCCGCGACATGACGCTTGGGAGCGGCATGAAACAGTGGTTTGATACCGGCGTCATCGAGGACATGTGGCGCAGCCATATCGCCAGACGCCAGGATTTCGGTTTGCCCTTGTTTGGGCTGACCTGTCTGGGGATGTGGATTGAATTATTGAATAAGGAGAGGGGTCAGGTCAGATGAATGATGTGAGTCAGCATTCAGAAACGGTTTCCTGGACCGCGATCTTGGCTGGTGTTTCGATCGTCATTCCCGCCTACGACGAGGAGAACGGCATCGAGCTGACGCTGCGATCGATCCGCGACGTATTCCGGCAGGCGGGATTCGAGAATTACGAAATCGTCATTATTGACGACGGTTCGGCTGATTCCACGGCGGAGCGCGCACGAAGCGCTGGCGCATGTATCGTCCGGCATCCGCACAATGTCGGTTATGGACGCTCCCTCAAGGACGGGATCGTGGCGGCGGGATACGACACGATTGTCATTACGGATGCGGATGGCACTTATCCTGTCGAGCAGATTCCCGATCTGCTGCAACAGTTTGTTCGGGGGTTCGACATGGTCGTGGGGCAGCGCACCGGGGATCACTATCGCGAGTCGGCCATCAAGGCTCCGTTGCGGCACATCCTCAAGTTTCTGGTCGAATACACGGCCGGGCGGAAGATTCCCGATATCAATTCCGGGCTGCGGGTATTCAGCCGAGCGACGGTGTTGCCGTACTTCCAGCACCTCTGCGACACATTCAGCTTCACGACTTCGCTGACCCTGGCGTACATGATGACCGGCAAGTTCGTGGCCTATTTGCCTATCGGTTACCACCAGCGCATCGGCAAAACCAAGGTCCACCTGTTCCGCGAATCGCTGCGGACACTGCAATATATTGTCCAGGCGATCATCTACTACAACCCGCTCAAGATATTTTTAATGATGAGCGCGCTATGCCTGCTATTCGCGCTGTTTTGTACCGTGGTAGCCATGGTCTTCCAGATTACCAGTGCCTTCTTTCTGGCAGTGGGCAGCATTCTTGTGGCGATCCTCATTTTCGCCATGGGCTTGCTCGCTGACTTGCTCAAGCAAATCATGGCTAAGTAACATTCATTGTGCGTTTTTCGATTGCGGACGAACCTGGTCGGCGGACGTGCTGACGAATGAGTCAGCGATGGCCTTACCCAGCAGCCACACAAAATACAGGGAATCATGACTATCGTTCTTGTCCCATTTCGTAACGCCGCGATTTGTCCAAGCCGCGTCGGTCGGGTATCGTCCTCAGGAATATCATGGCTAAGGTATTGTTAATCAACCCGTCCTATCGCGACAGCTACGGTTCCGCGAAGGCCGCGATCATTGACCCGGTATTCCCGACCCTGAGTCTGCTCACCACGGCCGCAATGGCCGAGCGCGGCGGGCACAAGGTTGAGATTCTCGATCTGAGTTACCTGCAATATGACTACCGACGGGTTCAAGAGGCCATTCAGCGCGCCAAGCCGGACGTAGTCGGCGTCACTGCTACCACTCCGCTGATGAACCAGGTGCGCGATATCAGTGTGCTGGTAAAAGCGGTTTCCCAATCCATTCTGACGGTGGCCGGCGGGGCGCACGTCTCGGCGCTTCCATCCGAGAGCCTTCTGGAATCCATGCTCGATGTCGCAGTCGTGGGGGAGGGGGATCAGACATTTGCCGAGCTCATGGACGGTTACCCGTTGAATTCCATTTCTGGCATCTACTACCGCGGCACGAACGGAGAGATTCAACGGAACGTGCCCCGACCGTTCATTCAGAATCTCGACGATCTGCCAATGCCCGCATGGCATCTTTACAACAGTGAGAACTACAAATACCGGATCAGCCGCCTGCTCGCCAAGCGTCCACCGCTCGCCATGGCGGAATTTTCGCGCGGCTGTGTTTTCAAATGTGATTTCTGCGCCAGCAAAAACACAATGGCACTTGGCTACCGCAAGAAATCACCCGAGCGGTGCGCCGAAGAAGTGAAAGTGATGCACAGGCATGGATATCGCGAGTTTGCGCTGGCCGATGACATATTTACCTCGGACGAAACCTGGGCCAAGGCAGTGGGCGCGGCAATTGTTCGTACCGGCATCGACATGGCCTGGTCCTGCACGAACGGCATCCGCGTTGAGTCCGCAGATGACGAATTATTCACCACCATGCGGCGCGCGGGGTGCTATCGTGTCGCGTTTGGTTTCGAATCCGGTAACGACAGGGTTTTGAAGAGCTTCGGTAAAGGCGGTCGTGCCTCCATCGAAAAGGGACATACGGCGGTACGCATGGCAAGGAAAGCCGGGATTGATACGGTCGGATACTTCATGCTTGGGCTTTCCCCCGACACCGAAGAATCGATGGCAGATACCATCGAGTATGCCCGATCCCTGCCGCTCGACATGATGAAGTTCGGCATTGCCATTGCCTTTCCGGGTACGGAAATGTTCAAGAACTACCGGGAGCGCGGGCTGGTTCGGTCGTATAACTGGGACGAGTATTTCATTTATACCGAGAAGGCGCTTTTTGCCCATCCCAATTTTGACTTTGAGGCAGTGAAACAATTCGCAGCAACTGCATACCGGCGTGCCGTCCTGACAAATCCGGCATTCATCCTGCGCCGTCTATTGCGCGGTATACGCACGGGGGAATTCTTCTGGGATGTCTATTATTTCTTCCGGTTCATTCTCTCGCCGCCGATCAACGCATCGACGCGCGCGTCCGTCTATTACGCAAAAGATAAATGGCCCGTCTACGATTTCGAGCGGAACACTATTACTTATTACCCGCCGCGGCCGGCGGGCAACAAGATCACGGAAGAGATGGTTCACGGCGTCAGGATCTGAATGAGGTACTTTCAGCCCAAGCGCCGGCAGCATCCGGGCGGCGATGCCGGTGTTTTGCGCCGAGTCTTCTCGCCGACCTGCTCGAGCAGACCATGGCGAAGCCGGGCGGGTGCCGTTCAGCGCCCGCTGCGCGCGTCCGGGGATTCCCGCAAATGCTCGATTATCAGGCTTAGGCCATAGACGGCTGTGAAAACAAGGAATGTCAGCACATAGTAGCTGTAGCGGTGCAGCGCATACAGCAGGGTGCTGTAGAGCAGGGCGTTTCCCAGCCATATGCCGGAAGCGAGCAGCGCCATCGCGTGCCGCGCCGGCAGGGGATGCGTCCACGAGCCCAGCCCGACAAGCCCGTCTCTGATCCGGCGCGGAGCCAGGACGAACACACGCAAGCGATCGCCCAGCCAGACCAAGGCATTCCAGCCGTTGAGCAGGGAAAACAGCAGGAACAGCAGCAGCACGAGGGCGGGAACGGCGTACACCCGTATCATGCCCGGCTTCTTCTTGTATTCGGTGTGATATTTCAGGCTGATGTAGCGTGTAGTGAACCGCTGCAGGAGTTCGCCCATGACACCGGGAATTGTGTTTGCAATGAGCGTTCCCGGAACGATATCGTCTCTCACGAAGGCGATCCGGAGCGACTTGGCGTCGCGCTGGGTGAAATAGAGGTACACGCGCGGCGAATATACCGAATTCGCAGTCGCGGTTTTGTCGAACAGCATGAAATTCAATTCCCGCCAGACATGGCCGGAAAGATGGCGCCAGAGCGTCTCCGGGGTTAGCAGGGTTTCCCAGAACAGACTGGATATGATCCGGTCTTCTATCTCCTGAGAACCAACCCGGCTTTTATCCATGGGATTCAGGGTGCTGAACACCCACTGGTAATCGTTGTCCCCGTTCTTGTCGGTATAGCCGTTCTCGGTGAGCTTGGCACGACCCGCCTCCACCGGCGCTCTTAATTCCCGTTTGATCTCGGGGTATATCCCGCCATCGAGGTTCACCGAGTAGCCGATGACGAATGCCATGACCGGCTTGACCTCCCGCGACAGGGTGGCGCGCCCATAGTGAGTCTTGTTCCACTGGATCATGGAATAGCCCAGCACCACGGTCGGCAGCACGATCAGCGCCATCAACAGGGCCCGTCGGCCAAAGCTCGGATGGATGCCGCGTGCAAACGGCAGCGCCAGCATCGCGGCGTACAGCAACGGCACAAAGAAACTGCCGGTGCGCACCAGCAGCATATAGGCGCATATGACCCCCAGCAGCGCGCTGGCCACCCACGGGTTCCAGCGGCGCAGCGCCATCCCGCACATGATGAAGAACGAGAGCGACATCAGGAAGACCGTCAATGTCTCGCCGCCGATGGTGTTGTCGTAATGGATAAGCCGGTGCGAGAAGGCGGCGACGATGAAGAACAGATATGAGAGCAGGCGGTTGACGCCCATCATGCGCAACGCGAATGTGAGCAGCAGCACCGAAACCACGCTCAGGACATGCTGGAGCGCCACGGTATGAATCAGGTCCGGCGACAGCAGGCTGATGGTCGCCATGAGAAATATCGGATATCCCAGCGGCCGCCCGGGAAGACCGTTGGCGGTTTGCCGGCCCTCCAGCAGACGCTCGGCCTCGTCGACATAAGGCCCGCTGTCCTCATGGAAGATCGAATAGGGATACTCCGCGAGGAAGCCGATGCGAATGAGCAGCGCCGCCATCACAAGCAAGAGTACTATCAGCGTGTCCCAGCGGCAGCATCGTTGGACCAGGCTACACAAGCGCGCCTTGGCCGCGGTACTCAGTGACGGTTCCATCTTTCCGGTTCGTTCGGTATTTGTGTCAGGTAACAGTGTGGCCTTTATGCCAAGGCGCGCGCCGGCCATTCATGCCGGTTAAGATGCCATTATTATAACGTTGATTCCACGCTGATATAGCGTATCCGCGCCACTGGATAACTGCATTGTCTCCATGAACTCCGCCTGCGGTTATTATGTCGTCGGCTCCGGACCGTCCGGTGTCATTGCGGCGCAGACGCTCCTGGAAGGCGGTGCGTCCGTCACCCTGCTGGACGTCGGCCAGGAATGCGAACCGGAGATCCGTTCAGTCGTCGAGGCGCTGAGTCGGCAACCACGGGATGCCTGGGATCCGGCGATGCTCGCCAAGATAGACCGGTCGGCGCCGGAAGCCGGTATTCCCCGGAAGCTCTGTTATGGCTCGGATTTTCCCTATGCCGAGGAGGAGTCCATCGGGCTGACCCAGGAAGGGACGCGTTGCCTGCTGTCGCACGCCCGCGGCGGTCTGAGCAATGTGTGGGGCGCATCCGTGCTTCCCGCCCTGCCGGACGATCTCCGTGACTGGCCCGTCGGGCCGGCAGAGATGGCCCCGCATTACGAGGCCGTGGCGCGGGTTCTGCAAATCGCCGGTGCGCACGACGAGCTTGAGACATTGTTCCCGTATCATCACCCGCCACGGAAAGCCGTCGGCCTCAGTCGCCAGGCGCAGGCCCTCCTGATCCGCATGCGCAGCAGCAGGCCGACCCTGAACGCTCAGGGAATCCACTTCGGCCAATCCCGCCTGGCGGTCAGAACCGAAGCGGGCGAGGGGGGCAGACCCTGCCAGCGGGTCGGACGTTGTCTCACCGGTTGTCCTTACGGCGCTATCTGGAACGCCGCCGACATGCTCGATATTCTCAAGCGACACCCGCGATTCGCCTATCGCAACAAGATCGTGGTACGACGGCTCGAACAGCAGGCAAACGGCCGTGTCCGGATTCATGCCGTGCTGGCGGACAGCCAGGAGGCGGTCAGCTTCGATGCTGGCCGCGTGTTTTTGGGCTGTGGTCCCCTGTCCACCGCCAGAATCGTTATCGACTCGCTCCCGGCCCACGACCGGGAATTCCGACTGCAATTCCAGCCCTATTTTCTTTTGCCCTTGTTGAGCTTTCGGCGTCAGCCCGACGTGGATCGGGAGGATCTCCATACCTTGGCACAGCTTTATATCGAGATTCTCGACGCCGAGATTTCGGCGCATCCGGTGCATCTCCAGATTTATACATTCAACGAGCTTGCGCATGCGCGCCTGCGCCGGGCCGCCCGCTGGTTCGGATACTTCCGGCAGGCGGTGGTGCGCCAACTGGCGGGCCGCCTCCTCGTCATCCAGGGTTATCTGGACTCGTCGGAATGCCGGGGCATCGAGCTTCGCGCCTTTCCGGACCGCGCGGGCGGTGGCAGTCACTTGCGGCTGAGGGCGGTGCCGTCCCCGGAAACCGGACGAAAAATCGGACACGTAGCCAGGAAGCTGCTGAAGAACGCGGGTAAAATCGGGGCGTTTCCATTGCTGCCCCTGATGCAGACGGGTACGCCGGGGGATGGCAATCACATCGGCGGCATTTTCCCCATGCGCCGGGCGCCGGAGAGGTTCGAGAGCGACATCCTCGGCCGCCTCCCGGACATGCCCGGTGTGCATATCGTGGATGCTTCCGTGCTGCCAACCCTTCCGTCCACGACGTTCACCTATACCATGATGGCCAACGCCCGCCGCATCGCCATGGAAACGTTAAGGCACCTCTGATTTAACGATTCCTTGCCGCAAAGACGACAGGAAAACATGAGCTTTCGTCGAGAAAAACCTGCGCGTTCTTTGCGCCTCTGCGGCGAGAAATATTATTTTTGGAATTCTACCGAGCTTGCTTGAGGCACGTCGGCGCTTGACGGAGAAAACCATGGTCCAGACCTGCGCAGTAACGGGTACCGGCGGGTATATCGGGTCGCACTGCCTGGAACAGCTTCGGCGCCAGGGACACCGGGTGCGGAAACTGCGGCGGAACGCATCCGGTGAGGATATCCGCTTCCGCCTCGGCGAACCGCTCGACCCGCTGACGCTCGCTGGCGTCGATTCGCTCATTCATTGCGCTTACGACTACGGTGCGCGCACCTGGGGCGAGGAACAATGGTTGAACGTCGCCGGCTCGAAGTTGCTCTTCGATGCGGCCAAATCGGCCGGTGTCCGGAACGTCGTGTTCATCTCCTCGGTCAGCGCGTTCGAGGGATGCGCGTCCTTCTACGGCCGGGGCAAGCTCGCGGTGGAAAGGAGGGTGCTGGAGCTGGGCGGCATCGCGCTCCGGCCGGGCCTGGTTTATGGCGAGCCGGGGCAGGGAATCTTCGGCGCGCTGTGTCGCCTGACACGGCTTCCGATCGTTCCGGTATTCGATGGCGGCAGACAGCCGTTGGTGCTGGCGCACGTGGACGACCTGGCCATGGCCATTGTCAGGTCGCTCGCTTGGGATGCAGGCACGGTGAGACGGCCGGTGACGCTCGCCCATCCCGGGTCGTTCATGCTTGTGGACATTCTCCGAACGATCGCGGTCAAACAGGGGCGGAGGCTCAGGACGGTGTCGATTCCCGGCGCGCTGGGGCTGACGCTTCTCCGGGCGGCCGAGTCGCTGGGGCTGAGGCCGCGCTTCAGAAGCGACAGCCTCGTAAGCCTGTTGCATCCGAATCCGAATCTGGATTTCACCCTGGCCGACAAGCTGGGC
Source organism: Acidiferrobacterales bacterium (assembly GCA_919902095.1). Next base: position 1,504 of record CAKKQL010000148.1, on the reverse strand, counting down.
CTGGCATTCCGAAGCTTCGCGGACGTGGACGCGCGGGTGCTGGACTAAGCGCCAGGCCGCGCGGTTACTTGGCGGCCGGCGGCTTGGCGAGTTTCCGCTTCAGTTCGCCGAGCCGGTTCTGGTACCGCTCCTTCACGGATTTGTCGGGCGAATGGAGTTCCAGCAGCCCGATCGCGAACTCAATTTCCTCGATCGCGTTCCTGATGTTGCCTGCCTCCTCCTCGATGTACGACATCCGGTAATGCGCGTAGGGGTTGGTTGTAAACAGGCCCAGCAGCCTCACCCGGGTTCTGTCCTTCTGCAGTTCCTTCTTGATCTGCTCCTTAACCGGCACCAAGCTCTCCTTCAGGCTGTAGGCGTCGGGTAATCCGAAAACCAGCCCGGTCGCAAGGCCGATTGCCAGCATGATGGAAAAGATGGCAGAGAATATGGCCGACTTGACGACAAACTCTCTGTAATTTATTGCTTGATTGGGCGAACCATCTTTGAGCGCTTTTCGCATTGTCATATGCCTCTGGTCTTGGATTTAAGATATTATGAAGAGCCCCTTCTTTGAGCCCATGCTGATCAACATTTTTATAATTTTGTCCGATGACGGATGGTGCACAGGCAGGAATGAATATGTGCGTTGATCGTTCCTGTTGCGGAAATATGTAGGATATATTGAGACGCACAAGCACGCCGATAGCTTTAGAGCATCATCCTTATAAAAGTATAGAAAGCGGGAAAGAACTATGTTTATCTCTGTGTTCAGTTTCGTAGCACTGAATCTTGTTCTGGTGCTCCTGTCTATATTTGCCGGGCGGTCGGTTTATTCCCTGCTACCGAACGAAATGCATCATCCGCTGGCACTTAAGATTGGCGTAAGCTACTTTTCTGGTCTGTCCCTGTTCGTGCTGCTTTACCGGATATTAGCGTCACATGATGCCAGGACAGGGCTCTGGATCGCGTTGTTTGCCATGTTCCTGTTGAGCAGTATTACGATTTATCGGATTCGAGGCCACATACAGGAGGCGATCACCGCCATCTCTCGACGCAAGGTGTTGCTGGCTGTAGTAATAATCCTTACCCCCATAATTTTGCTGGCTGTGTGGCTCGAGCCTCGCACTACACTAGCACTCCATCCTTCAGACAATCTTGCATCTTTGCACAGCGGCAGGTACGCAAATATCGCGCTGTACATACTGGAGGCAAACTACGTTCCGGTCCTTGGTCAGAATTATCTCCAGTCGCTTCTCTCCACGGTGGCGCCGTTCTTCACTGGCCACCATTGGCCGCTTTTTTCCCTGTATGTGTGGTTGTGCGTGTCCATGATCATGCTGATGATTATATTATATGGCATCTTTAATCTGTTCCAATTAAGCCATGCTCGGTCCTGCATTGGTACAGCTGTCCTGATGTTTGGGAATACAGCCCTCTCTCTGACGCATGTGGTGGTAATCGACTCCGGCAGTCCGCTTTTCCATGTAGGTTATACAGACAGTCTCATGTCTGTAGGTACAAT
>CAKKQL010000147.1 GCA_919902095.1 Acidiferrobacterales bacterium | reverse complement strand
AATCCCGCGACACGCTCTCGAATCTGTTGTGTCAAAGTTTGCATGACCGTTTCTCTAATGTCAGAATAGTAGTCATGTTTCTGACATAAGTCAATAAAGCGTTCTTTTAAATACAGATTCTACTGCTTTTGCAAGTATCGATCGGAAGCGCGGACTTGGGCTGGGTAAGCCATGTCGGGCGGCGCTGGCAACTGCTGCGGCGGCGCAAACAAATTGCCGACGAGGCAAGCGCGATACTGCGGGGAACCGCTAACCCTTGAGCTTCTGCTTCAGCAGCTCCCGGTTGCGGTCACGATATCGCCACGCACAATCCTCGGCCCGAGGGCACATCGGCAGCGCGGTGGAGTATTTCAACTTGCCGACGAGCCGCGTGATCGAGCTCGGCACGCAGATCGAAATCTAACGTCGTACCTACGTAACCGTAGCCTGTCCGCTTCCGGCCAAAGCGGACGTTCGTGCATTGCGGGCAGTTGGTAAATGAATTTTGTAGGGCGGGTTAGGCGCCATCCGTAACCCGCAGAATATTGTCTCGATTTAATCGAGTCTGAACCGATTGCCCCGCGGGCTCAGCGCCGAGAAAAGACTCCCGACTCCCATGGCACTCGGTTAAGCGCGAGAGGCGCACTTTGTGCCACAAGTACGCTCTCTCTCACTTGAGGGAAAGGGCTGGGGAGAGAGTGAAATTGCCGCTACACGTGGGGTTTCCCCCTCTCTCCGTAGGGGCGAGGGGCAGAAAACGCTTAACCGAGTGCCATGAACTCCCGACTCCTTTACGCGCTCCCAAAGAAAAGCGCCGGATAATCAACAGGAAAAATCTTCGCGTCTCTGCGCTTTTGCGGCGAAAACGTCTTATTCAGGTTCCTTAGCCGTCCCGCGCCTGACGCGGCTGCGGAAACCCCAACGCGGCCAGACCGTACAACAGCAGGGCGATGACGATCACGACGGTGAAACCGAAATGAATGGCGCACAGCATGGCGAGCATGGCGCCCAGCACCGAGGCGCAGCCGTTCACGCCCCAGGCCCAGGGAACCAGCGCGCGCGCATGTGCACTCGTAGTGGCCAGCGCCAGGGGAAACGGCATCCCCATGCAGAAGGCCAGCGGCGCGATCAGCGCCAGGGCCACGCAGACCTTGACCGGCACCGGCCAGGCCATGAGCAGATCGAAAAGCGGCCCGAGCGTGAAGGCATAGCCCAGGCCGAGCGCCATCAGGCCCAGCACGGCATGGCGAACGCCATCCCGCGGACGGCCTGCCTGGACGTAGCGCTGTGACCACAGGCTGCCCGGTGCGGCGAACAGCAGGAAGGCCGTGAGCGCGACGCCGACGGCGTACAGCGGATGATGCAGGAACAGGATCAGTTTCTGGATAAACGCGATCTCGAGAAAAAAAAACGCGAGCCCGATGGCGAAGAAATAGCCGAGCACCCGCGGGGAAGACATGGAGGCCGGCGTTTTCAAATGGCCGCGCCGATGGACCCAGAGCGGCAGCAATATAAGCAGCAGGCTGGCGAGCAGCGCCTGGACGAGCGTGGCGACCAGCACCATGTAACCCCACTCCAACAGCGCCAGGCCGCCTTGGCCGCGCAGCGCCAGGATCTCGGGCAGGGCCTGCCACTTGAAGAAGTGAAAAAAGTACGGCCGGTCGTCGGTCGCGGGCGCGAGATTGAACTTATAGCGCGCGAGAAAGCTTTCTCGCTCCTCGCCGAGCAGGGCCTTGGCGCCGAGATAAAAATAAGGTTCGGTGAGCACGTTATAACGGTTGACTTCCGTCTCGGCGATGCCGGGATAGTAGGCGACGTCGAAGGCGCGGGTGGCGCAGAATCGCCTGAGCGCCGCGATCTCGCGCGGCGAGACCGGGCCGTTTTTGACGAGCAGCGTGCTCGTCTGCCAGCCGCGGATCAGAACGAGGCGCAGTTCGGGATCCGGCACCCCGGCGCGCCGCAGGGCCTCCACGGCCGTGGCGAACAGCTTCAGCGTGTCGCGCGGCGGGAGCCTGACCCAGCGGGTGAAAGCGAGGTAACCGCCGGGCGCAAGCCGGCGCAGGTAGGCGTCAAACGCCTCCACCGTGTACAAATAGCTCTCGCTCAGCGCATGCAGCCCGGCGCCCGCGGCGCTGAAGGAATCGAGCAGGGCGATCTGAATGAGATCGTAATGGGCGTCCCGACCCCGGACAAAGCCGCGCGCCTCGGCGATGTGCAGCCCGACACCCGGCGCGCGGTACAGCCCGCCGGCGAATTCCGAAAACTCATCGCGCACGAGCGCCACGATCTGCGGGTTGAGCTCGACCGCCTCGATGTGCGGCACGCCGTGATAGCGCGCCTGCAGCACATCGCTGCCGCCGCCGGCGCCCAGGATCAGCACGCGTTGCGGCCGGCTCAGGTGATAGGGCAGCGCCGAGGTGAGTTGATCCAGGTAGGCGAGCGCTTCGCGCGCGCCCGTATTCCGGTTGATGACGGTCATGGCATCGCCGTCCGTAAACACGCCGAGCTGCGCCGGCGGTTCACGGCCGGCATTCAGACTCAATCCCGGGGCGTAGCGCAACGGGATCAGCGGGCTTTCCACCACGGTGATGAGGCCCAGGGGGCTGGAGCGTTCGGCGATCACGCGCGCGCCGGGGATGCGCAGGGTCTGGCTCAACTCCTTGTACGGCGAGAGCACGGGCGGCGTAGTGACCGCGAACCAGGCCAGCGGGATAAAGCCCGCCGCCAGGCCCGCGATTACCCATGCGCGTGCCTGCCGGCGCAGTTCTCCGGTCGCCGCCGCCGCCGCCGCCGCCAGCGCGCCCAGACCGCCGATGACCGCCAGCGCCCGGTGCGGAAAAAGCAGGAACAGGATCCCCACGATGCCCAGGCTGCCCAGTCCCGAGCCAAGCAGATTGGCGGCGTACAGGCGCGTGATCTGTCCGCGAAAATGCATCAACGCGAGCGCCACGCCGTTGGCGGCGAAGAAAAACGGAAAGGCGAGCAGCAGATAGACAAGTAGCAGGCGCAACGGCTGGCGCGGGTCCCACAACAGCATCTCGGGATGGAACGGCACCTGCTGCGCCGCGAAAAAACACGCGATCGCCGACAGACTGAACAGGATCAGATTCGCCAGGTAGGCGGCGGCAAAGCGCCCCTGGAGCCAGCGCCGCGTCAGCGCGAGAAACGCGCCGCTGGCGCCGTAACCGAGCAGCGCCAGGCTGATGATCATGTAGGCGAAATGATGCCACTGGATAATGGAAAACAGCCGCATGAGCAGGATCTCATAGGCCAGCGCCGCGGCCGACAGCAAGGCGACAGACAGGAGCGGCGGGCGCGGGGGACGGGCCGGCATCGCGGGCAAGCGGTGCAACGGGTTTCCCGGCCTCAATGCCCGCCGGCGAACGGCACGAAGCGCACCGGCAGGAGTTGGCGCATGACGAGTCGGCCGCCCGGATCCTTTTCGACCAGCACGAGCTGCTGGGTCTGGAAGCGGCTGCCCACGGGAATCACCATGCGGCCGCCCGGCTTGAGCTGACGCAGGAGCGGCGGCGGGACATGGCCAGCCGCGGCCGTGACCACGATGGCGTCAAAGGGCGCATGCTCTTCCCATCCGTAGTAGCCGTCGCCGAGCCGCACCTGGACGTTATCGTAACCGAGGCGTTGCAGGCGTGCGTGCGCCGTCTCGCCGAGCGGCGGGACGATCTCGATGGTGTAAACCTGCTTGACCAGGCGCGCCAGAATGGCCGCCTGATAACCGGAGCCGGTGCCGATTTCCAGCACGCGGTCGCCGGGCCTCGGCCCGAGCAGATCGGTCATCACCGCCACGATGTAGGGCTGGGAGATGGTCTGGCCGTGGCCGATGGGCAGGGGACGATTCTCGTAGGCATAGGGACGCTCTTCCGACGGCACGAACTCATGGCGCGGCACCTCGCCCAGGGCCCGGAGCACGAGGGGATCGAGCGCTTTTTTGCGAAGCTCGAGGCTCGTGGCCTCGACGTGCGCCTGAATCAGCTGCACCATGGCGCGGCGCGCAACGGCGTACGGGTCTTGCGCGACGCCCGGAAGGGCAAAGAACGCCAGCGCAAAACCGAGGACGCCGGAGAACAGCGGGCGAGACCGTAGCCTCATACCGCGTGATTCTACTATTCGGGGGCGCTTTTAAAACAAGGGCGGGAAAACCGAGCGCTGTGGTCGTGGAATCGCTTCCCGCGCAGCTATTTCTACGCCGCCGACGGCACGCGCCGGGCCGTGACTGGCCGGCCGGATGCGGCGCTGGTGGAACGCTGGCTGGGTGCCCCGGTGGCCGGAAATAACGTGCATAACCCTTGAATTTCTTTATTGACGCCGCCCAAACAGACATCGCTTGCCGGCGCGCCTGCGTCGGCCATACTATACACCTCTGGAGGTGTATGCCATGCGAACCAACATCGTGCTCGACGAGAAACTCATCCGCGAGGCCATGCGCCTGAGCGGCGCCAGGACGAAACGCGAAGCGGTCGATATCGCGCTGCGCAACCTCATCGCGCGCGGGAAGCAGAAGCATATCCTCGCGCTCGCCGGGCAGGATTTGATTTCAGCCGACTACGATGTGCGCCAGGTAAGGCGGAAAATGGCCGATGGTGCTCGTTGACACCGCGGTTTGGCTGGATTTTCTACGTAACCGCGACACAAAGCCCGTCGCCCGGCTGAAACGGTTGCTGCAGGACGGCGAGGCGGCGATTGCGCCCGTCATTCTCCAGGAACTGCTGCAGGGCGCCTCCAGCCCGGAAAACTTCGAACGGTTGCGCGCACACTTCGCCGTACTTCCCCTGCTCAAACCCAGAAGCGACGCCACGACCCATATCGCGGCCGCCGCACTGTACGCCCGCTGCCGCTGGCGTGGTATCACGCCGCGCAGCCCGCACGATTGCCTGATCGCGCAGCTTTGTGTCGAGCATAAGATGTCCCTGCTGCACGACGACCGCGATTTCGAGATGCTCGCCCGTGTCGAGCCAAAACTCAAATTGATCCCACGCGAGTAGGACGCTGTGTGCTATTCACTATCATGGCGCGCAACGCCGGCAGCGCGGTGGAGTACTTCAACCTGCCAACGAGCCGCGTGATCGAGCTCGGCACGCAGATCGAAATCTAGCGTCGTACCTACGTAACCGTAGCCTGTCCGCTTCCGGCCAAAGCGGACGTTCGTGCATTGCGGGCAGTTGGTAAATGAATTTTGTAGGGCGGGTTAGGCGCCATCCGTAACCCGCAGAATATTGTCTCAATTTAATCGAGTTTGGACCGATTGCCCCGCGAGCTTAGCACCGAAAAAGACTCCCGACC
>CAKKQL010000146.1 GCA_919902095.1 Acidiferrobacterales bacterium | reverse complement strand
TCACCGGCACGACCATGACCTTGAGCCGCAGGGCGTAGCCGAGCGTGCCGTAGGAGTTGGGGAAACCGTGGAACAGGTCGCGGTGCTCGTTCGTGGGCGTGCACAACGCCACGCTGCCGTCGGCGAGCAGGATTTCCATCTCCTGCACGGTTTCGTGCACCAAACCGTACTTGAAGGAGGTCGCCTCGATCCCGCAGCCCGTGGTCGCACCGCCGAGGGTGATGGACTTGAGCTGCGGCACCACCGTCGGCATCACGCCGTGCTTCAGGCACTCGGCCACGAGCTTGGCGTACGGCGTCATGCCCTCCGCTTCCACGAAGCCGCGGTCGTGGTCCACACGCAGCACCTCGTTGAAGTCGCGCACGTCCAGCCGCGGCGCGGCGACGGCCATGCGGTCGCGGAACAGATTGGAGGTGGGCTTGCCGAGACGGACGCCGCCGGGATGCCCGCGCAGGAACTCGATCAGGCGCTGCTTTTTTTCTTCGTAGGGGGTCGCACTCACGGCAGTGACGGCTTCCAGTTTTCGATGCGTACCGGCAGTTTGTGCTGGTAGCTGAGCGCGCTCGCGACAACCATAAGTGCGAGCCAGACCGCCACCAGCACGATCAATGCCAGAACCCGGCGAAGTGTTTTACTCGTCTGTGACGCAGCCTTCCGAGGCATTCTTGACGGTCTTGATGTATTTCCACAGGGTGCCGCGCGTGGCCTTGTACGGCGGCATCTTCCAGGCGCCCCGGCGCTGCGTCATTTCGGTCGCGCTCACGGCCACGTCGAGTGTGTTCGTCTCGGCATCCACGGTGATGCGATCGCCGTTGCGGATGAGCGCGATCGGCCCACCCTCCTGCGCTTCCGGCACTACGTGACCGATGATGAAGCCGTGGCTCCCGCCCGAAAACCGACCGTCCGTAATGAGCGCCACGTCCTTGCCCAAGCCGGCGCCCATGATGGCCGAGGTCGGCGTCAGCATCTCCGGCATGCCGGGTCCGCCTTTCGGACCTTCGTAGCGAATCACCACCACATCGCCCTTCTTGATCTCGCCGCGCTCCAAACCCTTGAGCATGTCTTCCTCGCAATCGTACGCGCGCGCCGGGCCGGAAAACTTAAGACCCTCCTTGCCGGTGATCTTGGCGACCGCGCCGCCGGGCGCGAGCGTACCTTTAAGAATACGGATGTGGCCACTGGTCTTGATCGGCTTCTCGATCGGCAGGAACACGTCCTGTCCGGGTTTGAGGCCGGGCAGGTTTTTCAGATTCTCAGCGACAGTTTTGCCGGTGACCGTCAGGCAATCGCCGTCGAGCAGTCCTTTCTCCAACAGGTATTTCATCACAGCCGGAACGCCGCCGACGTTGTGGAGGTCCTCCATCACATACTTGCCGCTCGGCTTGAGATCGGCGAGGAACGGCACACGGTCGCTCACCTCACGAAAATCATCGAGACCAAGTTTCACGTCCACGGCGCGCGCCATGGCGATGAGGTGCAGCACGGCGTTGGTCGAGCCGCCGAGCGCCATGACGATGACCATCGCGTTCTCGAACGCGGCGCGCGTCATGATGTCGCGCGGCTTGATGTCGTTTTCGAGCAAGTGGCGGATCGCCCTGCCGGCATCCAGGCATTCCTGCCACTTGCCCGGCTCGACCGCGGGGGTCGAGGAGCTGTAGGGCAGTGACATGCCAAGCGCCTCGATGGCGCTCGCCATCGTGTTCGCCGTGTACATGCCGCCACAGGCGCCGGCGCCCGGGCAGGCATGCTCGACGATGTCCTCGCGGGTTTCTTCGTCGATCTTGCCGGCGATGAACGCGCCATAGCTCTGGAACGCCGACACGATATCGAGCGTCTCGCCCTTTTTGCTGTGCCCCGGTTTGATGGTGCCGCCGTAGACCATGATGGCCGGGCGGTTGAGCCGGCCCATGGCGATGAGGCAGCCGGGCATGTTCTTGTCGCAGCCGGGCAGCGCGATGAGCGCGTCATACCACTGCGCGCCCATCACGGTCTCGATGGAATCGGCGATCAGGTCGCGTGACTGGAGCGAATACGACATGCCCTCGGTACCCATCGAAATGCCGTCGGACACGCCGATGGTGTTGAAACGCATACCCACGAGCCCGGCCGCGACCACACCCTCCTTCACCTTGGCGGCGAGGTCGTTCAGGTGCATGTTGCAGGTGTTGCCCTCCCACCAGTTGGCGACGATGCCGACCTCGGCCTTGGCCAGATCCTCGGGCGTCAGGCCGGTGCCGATGAGCATCGCCTGCGAGGCGCCCTGCGACTTGGGCTCGGTGATGCGGGAACTGTAGCGGTTCAACTTCTTCGACATGCTCGCTCCGACGGAGAAATCGCTGAAGGGCGCAATCTTACCTCAAATAACGCGGGCGCTGCACAGGAAGACAGGGGGATGGCACAATGCCGCGATGGCCCGCTGGCTCGACTACGATCACGGCATCTGCGCCATTGACGCGCACTACCAGCGCCCGGGTCTGGCGGCGCTCTACCTGCTCGTCGAAGGTGGCCAGGCCGCCTTCATCGACACCGGCACATCGCGCTCGGTGCCGGATGCCCTCGACGTGCTGCGGCAAAAGGGCCTCTCGCCGGAGACTGTCGCCTACGTCATCCCGACGCATGCGCACCTCGACCACGCCGGCGGCGCCGGCGAAATGATGCGCCGCTTCCCGAACGCAAGGCTCGTGGCCCACCCGCGCGCCGCGCGCCACCTGATAGACCCGACGAAACTCATCACCGGCGTCACCGCGGTGTACGGCGCCGAAGCAGTCGCGTGCAGTTTCGGTGAGGTCGTGCCCGTGCCCGCGGAACGGGTCATCGAGGCACCGGACGGCTTCACGCTCAGCCTCGGCGGGCGGGCGCTGCTCTTCCTCGACACCCCCGGCCATGCGCGCCACCATTTCTGCGTCTGGGACGAGCGCAGCCAGGGAATTTTCACCGGCGACACCTTCGGCGTGTCCTACCGCGAACTCGACACCGAAAACGGCGCGTTCGTGTTTCCGACCACGACGCCGGTGCAGTTCGAACCGCGGGCGCTGCACGATTCCATCGACCGCCTGATGCGTTATCGCCCGCGCCAGCTTTACCTGACCCACTTCGGGCGCATCACGCAGGCCGAACACGCGGCGCAACAGATGCACACGCTTATCGATGCCTTTGCTACCATGGCACAGGATGCGCGCGCGGCCGGTGCCGAACGCCACGCCCGGCTGGTCCAGGGCCAGCGCACGCTTCTGCTCCCGCGTCTGCGGGCGCACGGTTGCCGGCAGAGCGATGCGGCGCTCGACGCACTGCTGGCGATGGACTATGAACTCAACGCGCAGGGGCTCGAAGTGTGGCTCGATCGCGATAACCCGAAGGCGGTTGCATAAAGGTTCAAGACAACCGTCGAAAGCAGATATGGGCAGACCTCGCGCGCGAATTGCCGCCGGAGAAACTCGATGCCATCACCGCCGTGGCGCGCCTGAAGGAACTGCCGCGCCTGGCGGACGACATCCTGCTGGGGCGCGTCCGCGGGCGCGTGGTGGTGGATGTCGGCGCCTAGGCACCGAGGGCACGCGCGGCGCGGCCGATATCCTTGCGCTTGACCCAGAGAATGGCGCCGAAGCGCCCGCCGCCGGCGCTCACGCCGTCCACCGCGGTGACGTTGATTCTGGCCTTGGCGAGTTTCCCGAGCACCGCGGCCAGCGCCCCGGCGCGGTCCTTGCCCTGAACCAGAAAACCGGTCTTCTTCTTGCCGACCTTGAAGCCGATCTTCCGCGCCGCCTTCAGGAAGGCAGCGGTATTGGCCGGCACGAAATCGGCCTGCGAACCGCGCCCGCTGGGAAAGCCGGTGAAGGCGAGCAGGTTGACGCCCTCCTGGCTGAGGGCCTTGAGCACGCAGGCGGCTTCGCCGGCGCGGTTGGGGATGTGCATCGCAAAATAATCGACCTTGCGGACCATGGCGTATTCTCCTTGCGGTGATGGAACGACCGAGCGGATGCTGCGCGAATTACCATACACCCGCGCTGCCGGTAAAAACAGCGCGCCGCCCTTCGTCCGGCGCGCGGCCACGGGTACAATACGCGCGATGCCGACGAACGACGGATAGGCGCCGTTGTACCCCCTGCTCCGAAAGCTGCTGTTCCGGCTGGATGCGGAGTGCAGCCATCATCTCGTTTTCTCCCTGCTGCGTGCACTGTACCGGCTCCCGGGTGGCAGCCGGCTGCTGCGCCGGCGCGTCCCCGCGCTGCCGCTCGCGGTCATGGGCATCACGTTTCCCAATCCGGTCGGCCTCGCCGCCGGCCTCGACAAGAACGCCGACCTCGCACCGATACTCGCGGATTTCGGTTTCGGATTCCTGGAGCTCGGCACGGTCACGCCGCGCCCGCAGCCGGGCAACCCAAAACCGCGGCTGTTCCGCCTGCCGGCGCAGCGCGCCGTCATCAACCGCATGGGCTTCAACAACGTCGGTCTCGCGCAGTTCCTGAACAACGAATACCAGTGGGAGTGCGCCTGCCTGATCGGCATCAACATTGGCAAGAACAAGGACACGCCGCTGGAACACGCCGTGGACGATTACCTCGCCGCGCTGCGTGCGGTCTATCCGCACGCCGATTACGTCACGGTCAACATCTCCTCGCCCAACACGCCCGGGCTGCGCGAGATGCAGTCGCAGGAACACCTCGACGAGCTGCTGCGCGCGCTCAAGGCCGACCAGGCGGCGCTCGCCGGCATTCATGGACGCTACGTGCCGATGGCGGTAAAGATCGCGCCGGACCTGGACGACAGCCAGATCGCCGCGATCGCGGAATTGGTGCTGAAACACGGCGTGGACGCCGTCATCGCCACAAACACGACCATCGCACGCCCGGGTCTGGAACAGGAACCGCTGGCAAAGCAGGTCGGGGGCTTGAGCGGCCGGCCGCTCAAGCCGCTGTCCACCGCCGTCATCCGCAAGCTCTACACGCACCTGCAGGGAAAAATTCCCATCATTGGCGTCGGCGGCATCGAAACCGCGGACGACGCCTGGGAAAAACTCGTCGCCGGCGCCGACCTGGTGCAGATATACACCGTGTTCATCTACGAAGGCCCGGGCATCGTTAAGCGGATTCTCCGCGGCCTGGCAGACAAAGTCGCGGCGTCGGGCTGTGCCACGCTCGCCGAAGCCGTTGCCAAAGCGCGCCACGGCGGGTAGTGCTAACCTGAAGCAGGGATGCCGTATGGTCCACCTGCTTAAAACTTTCTTTGCCGTCTCGTCCGCGCTCTGGCTTTCCGGCTGCGCCAGCTGGTACTTTCGCGACGCCGGCGCCCCGCCCGCCCCGCCGCCGCAGTATTCGCTGGAACAATGGCCGTACAAGGAATACTGGACCGGCATCGTCTTCAATGGCGCCAAGATCGGCTTCTCGCGCCTGTCCGTCGCCCCCGCTGCCGATTCGCGCTACGAAGTGCAGTCCGAGGCGGCGTTCGTGCTGCACTTTCTCGGGCTCGAGAAGAAATTCCGTTTCAGGAGCAGCGACATCGTCAACAGCGATCTCACGCTCCAGCGCTTCGACTACGACTACCACATCGACGGCAACGACCTGAAGCTGAGCGGCGAGGTTGACAACGGGATGCTGCGCGTCCACATCGACACGGCCGGGAACCGCACCGACCAGGAAATCCCGTTCACCGGCCCGGTGTATTCCACGAGTGTCCTGCCGCTCTACCCGCTGCGGCGCGGGCTCGAAGTGGGCCGACGCCATGTCTATGCCGTGTACGACGGCGAAACCCAGATCCTGGCCCGGGTGGAGCAGGATGTCCTCGGCTACGAAACCAGCGACCTGTTCGACGGGCCGGCGTTCAAGGTCGAGACCCGGATGCATGGCCACAAGACCACGACCTGGGTCAGCGCCGACGGCCTGCCACAGTTCGAGATGGCGCTGAACGGGGTGCTGATCTCGGCGCTGGAGACCGAGAAGCAGGCTAGGCGCTATCTCGCGCTCGCGAGCCTCAACAAGCAGGACGTGTTGCTCGATTTCAGCCTGGTGCGCCCGGACCGGCCCATTCCCGGCGCGCGCAAGCTCGATTATCTGAAAATCGCCATCGAGAACATCGAGCAGCGCCTGGCGCCACCCACGGACAGCGGCCAGCGCTGCACATGGGCCGACAACGTCGCCACCTGCGAACTCCGCCGCCAGTCGCCTCCCCCGACCATCACCGGCACGTACGACAGCAAGCAACGCAGCCATTACCTGCGCCCGACCATCACCGCGCCCAGCATCGACCCGCGCATCCGTACCACCGCGCAGGAGATTGCCGGCGACACGAAAGACGTGCTCGAAATAATCAACCGGCTGGTGGGCTGGATACAGGCGAATATCCAGAAATCACCGGTAGACGTGTTTTCGGCGCTCGATGTGCTGGAAACCAAAAAGGCTGAATGTCAGGGCCACGCCTACTTATATACCGCCTTCGCCCGCGCCCTCGGCATCCCGACGCGCGTGGTGAATGGCCTCGCCTATTCGGAAGAGTTAAAGGGCTTTCTCTACCACAGCTGGAACGAAAGCCTGATCGGGGGAACGTGGCTCTCGGTGGACCCGACCTTCGGCCAGGTCGGCGTGGATGCCACGCACATCAAGCTGCTCGAGGGCGAATCCACGGCCGAGTTGATGCCATTGGTGGATATCGTGGGAAGGATCCGGGCAACAATCCTTTCTCTGGAAGCGCCATAACGTTCAGGAAATGCCGCCCCGCAATCCTAGCTGCCGCTTCGCTGGCCGGGCAATAACCCACGAAGCTCCGTTTCCGACAAATCACGCCACTCGCCGATCCTCAGCTTGCCAAGCCGTATATTCATGATCCGGACACGTTGCAGCCGGCGCGCAGCGTAGCCGAATACCTCGCACATGCGCCGGATTTGCCGGTTCAGCCCCTGCGTCAAAATAATGCGAAACACGTAATCATCCACGCGGCTGACGCGGCATGGCTTCGTGCGCACACCGAGGATGCGCACGCCGCCGGCCATGCCGGCAAGGAAGGCGGCTGTCACCGGTTTGTCGACGGTGACAATATATTCCTTCTCGTGATTATTCTCTGCGCGCAGGACGGTGTTGACGATATCGCCGTTGTTGGTGAGCAGGATCAGACCTTCGGAGTCCTTATCCAGCCGCCCGATGGGGAAAATCCGCGCCGGATGGCCAATGAAGTCGATAATATTGCCATCGATGTGGCGCTCGGTCGTGCAGGTAACGCCGACCGGCTTGTTCAGGCAGATGTACACATGCTGCTTCTTCGCGCCGACGACGCGCCTGTCCACGCGCACTTCGTCGCCGTCGCCGACCTGGGTGCCGAGTTCGGCCCGCTTGCCGTTGATGGTCACCCGGCCGCTGGCGATCCAGGCATCCGCTTCGCGGCGGGAGCAGATGCCGGTTTCGCTGATGTATTTATTCAGTCTCACGGCCGGCGCGTCAATTCCAGGTGGTGGCTGGTTTCAAGTACCCCGACCCCATGCTTCGCTGCGGTCGGCACGCAGGAAACGGCGCCCGGCGATCAGGTCATCAGAAGCGCGAGCAGACCGGACCGCCCTTTCCCGCCAGCACGCCCTTGATACCGGGGTCGCGACGCAACTTCTCGACAACCTCGTCATACAACGCCCCGGGCGTGTTGCTCGCAAACACCGCATCCACGAATCCGTCCGGACGCACGCGGTAACTGACAAACTCGCTGCTACCGTCGTAATCAAAAATGATATTGGCGACAGCCTCGCCGGCCCGCGCCTCGACATCGTCCGCCCGCACCGGCAAGCCCGCCAGCATGGTGCAGACAACTACCGCCGCGCAGGCACGAGCCGCGCCGCGGCGTACATGCAGATTCGTGAATTCGCGTGTCATGCCCAATGGCGCCCTTCTGTTGCTGTGTCCGACGATACTATGTTATTTAACTTTTACGCTGCAAGCGGGGAATCGGGTTGACTCGGGCGCCGGTTCAGGCGCTCTTAACCGCGTTCACGCGCTCGACAAGGGTGCGCGGTGTGACGGGATGGGTCAAAAGCGACCGCGCCGCCCGGCGGCGCAGGTACCGGGCGCACCTAGCGGCTCGATACTGCCATAAGCGTCGGCGCCCAGCTCATGACGCGGTTGCGCCCGGCCTGTTTGGCGGCGTACAACGCCCGGTCGGCACGCACCAGCACCTGTTCCAGGCCGTTGTGGTCGTCGCTTTCCTCGGCGCACGCCACGCCGAAGCTTGCCGTCACCCGAATGATGTTCCCCTCATCCGTGATGGCGCATTGCTCCAGCGCCGCGCGAATCTTCTCGGCCAGAACCGCGGCGCCGTCGGTGTCGCCGTGGGTCAGCACCAGAAACTCCTCGCCCCCAAGCCGGATCAGGAAGTCGCTGACGCGGCAGACCTCGTGCAGCAGCGCCGCAAAGTTCACGAGCACACTGTCGCCGGCTAGGTGCCCGAAACGGTCGTTGACCAGCTTGAAGTTGTCGAGGTCGATCAGGATCAGCGCGAGGCTGCTGTGTTGGCGCAGCGCCTCGGAGCACAATTTCGGGTAAATATCGTACAGGTAGCGGCGGTTGTAGAGGCCGGTGAGCTCGTCGGTGATCGCCTGCCGTTCGAGCTGCTGATGGATGACGGTGAGTTGCTCCTGCTTTTCGCGCAGGCTTTGTACCATCACCACAAACTGGTTCCACAGAAACCCGATTTCATCGCGTGCGTGCGTGCGCGGAAGGTCCGGAAGCCGGCCGGCGCCGACCTCCTTGATCATGCCCATGAGGCGCGAGATCGGTGCGCCGAAGTTGTGCAGCATCAGCGCGCCGACGACCAGCACGCCGAAACAGCCGGCCACGGCCAGCAGCAGCATCAGGTTGCGCTGGCGCGCGAGCTGCTCGGTCAGCTGCGCCTTGGACAGCACGAACCACAGCTGCGACGATGCCGGCTCGCCGGCAAGCGCGAGATGCCGGATCAGGTATTCCTCGCCCTTGAGTGTGACGACGTCGCCGCGCGGTGCCAATGCCGCCCCCACCTGACCGGCGTCGAGCGACGTCATGGCGATGCGTCCGTCGCGGACGAGCAGCACATGCCCGCCGGTAAGTTCGTGTACGGCCGCCATCCACTTGGCATCGACGGCGCGCGTGAGCGCCACGGCGCCGAGTTGCTGCGAACGGTAGCGGATCGGTGCCACCGCCACCAGCTCCAGGCCATGTGCGCCATCCACCGGAAATAGCGCGTCGGCGTTCGCCGTCGCCAGCCGGCGGGCGCGCAGCACCGCGAGGAGATCGCGCGCCTCGGCCCCGAGCAGCACGCGGCCGCTGCGCGCCAGCACCACCGCGCGATCCATCTGCAACCAGCCGAACTGCCGCTGGAACAGCTCGCGCAGGGCCTTGGGATCGGTATCGAGCGAGGTGGCGATGAACAGATACTCGGCGAAGCTCGTGTTGTCGCGTACCATGCGGGCACGGTCCGCCAGGTCGCGCCCCTCGACCCGCAACTGGCTTTCGATCTGCTGCGCGAGCCGAGCGGCGTTGCTCTCGGCCTCGGCGAGCACGACGGCGCTGCTCGAACGGTAGGCGAGCACGATCACGCCCACCAGGAACGCCAACAGGACGGCGACGTACGCGACGAGCCGGCGCCGATAGGTGCGCGTTATCAACGCTAGTGCGCCGGGGTGAGGGGCAGTAGTTCGTACTTCTTCGCTACTGCCCGGAACGCCTGTCCGCTCTGGACTTCGCGGATCATGCCGGCCAGCGACGGCGACATCGGCCCATGGGTGACGATCGACTGCTCCTGATAGAAAAGATAGGTCTTGTTCTTGAGATTCTCGGCAGTCGGCGCGACGCCGCCCACGGTGACGACCTTCACCTTCTGGCGCTCCTCGAACACCCAGGTGGCGCCGATATGGCCGACGCCCTCGGTGAAGTCCGACACGCCCTGCACCACCTCGGCCTCGCTCTTCACCTCGATGCGGTCCTTGCGAAACTGCTCGACCGACGGCACGATCGTCTTCCAGTGGCCGGGGCGCTGCGGGCAATGCGGCCGCAGCACGACCACGATCGGCTTGTCCTCGCCGCCGACCTCCTTCCAGTTGCGGATCTCGCCGCGATAGATGGCGCGGACCTGCTCGATTGAGATGTCGGTCACCGGATTGGAGCGGTTGACGATGATGAGCAACGGTTCGAGCGCGACCGGATGCACCGTCAGCCCCTCCTTCTCGACCTCCTCCCTGGCGAGCGGGCAGCAGATGAAACCGAAGGTCGCGTTGCCGGGCCGGTTCTCGCGGGCCTTCTTGATGCCCTGGTTGCAGCCATGGCCGAGCATCGATTCCCGGCCGATCAGGTTCAGCTTGAGGTTGAAATCGCGTTCGATCTGGGGGCGTATCTGGTCGAGCAGCACCCAGGTGAAATGCTCGCCGGCGCCGGTGACCGGCTGCGGCGGCTCTTCGGCCGTCGCCAACCCCGACCACGACACGAGCAGGAGCGCGGCGAAACCCCGCCGCAGGGACATCAGGCAATTGGGCATGGCGATTCCTCCCCGCCGGGTGCGTTCCCGGCTTGCACCCTAAACTAATGCAATAGACGTGCCTTTACACTCTAGACCCAGCAGTGGCGCAAGCGGCTAGCCTGCTAAGTGCTTGGGTGCAAAGGCATTATGGGAGAAATGGGAAGGACAGGCGGTCTCAGGCCGCTTTCGCCGCCGAGGTCAGCACCGCGCATACCCGCTCGATATGCTCAAGCGGCATGCCGGGGTAGATGGGGAGTGAAAGCGTCTCGGTAGTGGCGTGCTCGCACACCGGCAGGCTGCCGGGCGGGTAGCCCAACCGCTTGTAAACATCCTGTAAATGCAGCCCCCGCGGATAGCACTGCGAGGTGCCGATCTGGGCATCGGTGAGCGCCTGGCGCACGGCGTCACGTCGCGGGACGCGGACGGTGTAGAGATTGAAGGCGTGGGTGCCGTTTATTGGCAGCGTCGGCGTCTTTACCGCGGAACCCGCGAGGCGCCGGGTGTACTCCGCCGCTACCTGCTGCCGGCCGGCGATGTCATGCTTGATGGTGCGCAACTTGAGGCGCAGCAGCGCCGCCTGGATTTCGTCGAGACGGCTGTTCATGCCGATTTCGGCGTGGACAAAGGGCTTCACGGCGCCGTGGTTACGCAACCGCCGAATATGCTCGTTCAGCGCGTCGGAGTTGGTCGTCACCATGCCGCCGTCGCCGTAGCAACCGAGCACCTTGGTCGGATAGAAACTAAAACTGCCGGTATCGCCGATGGCGCCGACCACCTTGCCGCCGCTCGTGGCGCCGAACGCCTGGGCGCAGTCTTCGATCACGACATGCTTGTGTTTCTTCGCAATCTCCATAATTTCACCCATCTCCGTCGGGTGGCCGAAGATATGCACCGGCAGGATGGCCTTGGTCTTCGACGTAATCTTTTTCCGGACGCTGGCCGGATCGATGCAAAAGCTGTCCGGCAGGATGTCGGCAAACACCGGCGTGGCGCCGACCATATCAATGGTCTCCGCCGAGGCGAAGAACGTGAACGGCGTGGTGATAACTTCGTCGCCCGGGCCGATGCCGAGTGCGCGCAGGCTCAGAACCAGCGAGTCGGTGCCGTTGGCCACACCGATGGCGTGCTTCACGCCGACATATTCGGCACATTCCTTCTCAAACGCCTGCACATGCGGACCGAGGACGAAACTGCCACGGTTGCCGGTTTCACGAATAGCGGCCAGCCACTCGGCTTCAAGCTGCTTGTATTGCGTGGTCAGGTCGAGGAACGGTATCGGCATGGGTTTCGTTACGGCGTGCATTGGGAAATCTTCTCCTTCACAAGCAAAGCGACGCGCAGCGCCTCCAGCCCGACGCGGCCATTGACCAGCGGCGGCGTGCCGGTACGCACCGAGCGCACGAAGTATTCGAGTTCGGTATCGAGCGGCGGGCGCGGCGTGATGTCGAGGGTTTCGGTCGCGATCCGGGGCCACCTGCCGCCGTTGCCGTCCGGCACCGCCTGGGTCACTTCGAGCTTCTGGTCCACGTAGTCGAGACCGTAATAATGCCTGTCGCCGAACACGCGGATGCGCCGCAGCTTCTTGTTCGATACGCGGCTCGCGGTGACGTTGGCCACGGCGCCATTCTCGAACTCGATGCGCGCGTTGGCGATGTCCACCTGGTCGGTGATGACCGGGGTGCCGTTGGCGGCGATAGTCCGTATCTTCGATTTCACCAGCGACATGACGATGTCGATGTCGTGAATCATGAGGTCGGTGACCACGTCCACGTCGGTGGCGCGGTCCACGAACGGGCCGATGCGGTGGACCTCGATGAAACGCGGGTTGACGCAATGCTCGGCCAGCGCCATGACGCCGGCATTGAAGCGCTCGAGGTGACCGACCTGGAAGATGACGCCGGCGCGCTCGGCCAGCTCCACGAGTGCCAGCGATTCGTCGTAGCTCGGCGCGATCGGCTTTTCCATGAGCATGTGCACCTTGCGCTCGAGGAACGGTCGCGCGACCTCGGCGTGATACACCGTCGGCACCACGACGCTCACGGCATCGACCTTGCCGAGCAGGTCGCGCGGGTTGGCATAGGCGGCACAACCGTACTGGTCCGCCACGGCCTTGGCGGCGCCGGCATTCACGTCGGCCACGCCCACGAGCTCGACGTCCGGCATGCCGGCGTAGATCTTGGCGTGGAAGCGGCCGAGGTAGCCCACGCCCAGCACGCCGACGCGCAGCCGGCCGTTCGCCGTCCTGGTATTTGCGGAAGCAGTCGTCATCGGAAACGGATCGGTGTGGCGGTTAGGTGATTGCGACCGGAAAAGCGGCGAAATTATACATGAAAGGCAGGGGTTTCGAACCGGCACGACGCAGAATCCCCATCGGCTAGACTAGGTCGGTCATGGATACGCGCAGCGTACTTATCAGCGGCTGTTCCTCCGGCATCGGCCTGGCCACCGCCCGCGGCCTGCGGGCACGCGGCTGGCGCGTGTTCGCCACGGCGCGCAAACCGGCGGATGTGGCGACACTCGCGGCCGAAGGCTTCGAAAGCCTGAGGCTGGACGTGGACAGCTCGGACTCGATTCGCGCCGCGGTCGAGGACGTCCTGCGGCGCACCGACAACCGGCTGTACGCGCTCGTGAATAACGGCGGCTTTGGGCTGCCGGGCGCGGTCGAGGACCTGCCGCGCGCCGGGTTGCGGGCGCAGTTCGAAACCAATGTCTTCGGCGGGCAAGAGCTGATCCGACTTTTGATGCCAACCTTCCGCGCACAAAATGAAGGCCGTATCGTGCAGATGAGCTCGATGCTCGGCTACGTGGCGCTGGCCTATCGCGGCGCTTACTGCGCGAGCAAGTACGCCATCGAAGGACTCACCGATGCGCTGCGCCTCGAACTGCGCGGCGCGAATATCCACGTCGCACTTGTCGAACCTGGCCCGATCGCGGCACGCTTTCGCGACAATGCTTATGCCGCGTTCAAACAATGGATCGACAAAGATGCGAGTGCGCACCGCGCCCAATACGACGCGATGATCGCGCGCCTGGAAGGTCAACGTGGTCCGCTGCCTTTCACGCTCCCGCCGGAAGCGGTGTTGAAGAGGGTCATCCACGCGCTCGAATCACGTCATCCGCACCGACGTTATCAGGTCACGGTGCCGGCTTACCTATCTGCCCTGCTGCAACGCCTCCTTCCGACTCCACTGCTCGACGGGCTTCTCGACCGCGTCGGCGGGCGCGGCCGGCGATAACTGGTTATTTATTAATCACTTAATACATTGCGCATTGCGCCAGCTGTACGCTGCGACAATTTTACACACAGAAAAGAAGGGAATTTAAGGAATAGACTTACATTTAATAAAAACTAAGAAGGGATGGGAAATAAAGGATGGAAGCATTTCCCCGATTCGGTGCAACAGGCTCAGCGTGCTGGCGCGGATACCCTCTTAACCCGCGGGCACGGTTGTTGCCGACCGTCTTCCTCGCCCGCGCCTCCATCAATGAGGCGATGGTCAAGGCGACCGAGCGCAGACCGCCCCGCCTCGACGAGGGACGCTCGTGAAAGTCCAGAACCCGATCGGGCTCAAACGCCTGACCCTCGTCATATTGCTGCCCCTGGCGGCATTCGTCCTGCAATCGATCTTCTGGGATGCCATTAAGCCATTCGCCTGGTTTCTGTTCTTTCCTGCGGTTTTTTTCAGTTCCTGGATCGGCGGCCTTCCCGGCGCGGTGATCGCCACCGTCATCTCCACGGCACTTGCCTGGTGGGCCTTCATTCCACCGGAATACTCATTCGCGCTGGAGAACCCCTTTAACCTCGCCTCGATCGGCCTGTTCATGGGCATGGGCCTCCTCTTCGGCTACACCCAGGAACGCATCAAGAAAGCGAACCGGGAAACCGCCGAGGCCCTAGCCGCCGCACGCACGGCCAACGAACAGTTACACGGCGCCAATGAGAAAATTACACAGCTCTATGAAAAGACGCTCGAGATCGACCAGCTCAAGAACCAGCTGTTCGCCAACGTCAGCCACGAGCTGCGCACGCCCCTGTCCCTGATCCTCGGTCCGGTGGCCAAGCGGCTCGCCACCGGCAATCTCGGCGACGAGGAGCGGCGCGACCTTGAGGTGGTGGACCGCAACGCCCGGTTGCTCTACCGCCACGTCAGCGACCTGCTCGACGTGGCCAAGCTCGAGGCCGGGCGGATGCACATGCAATACGCCCAAGTCGACCTCGCCCACTTGGCGCGTTTCGTGGCTTCTCATTTCGAGGTCTTGGCCCGGGAACGGCGCATCCGTTACACGGTGGACGCCAGTGACGCCACGCCGGCCCAGGTGGACGCGGAGAAGTTCCAACGCGTCCTGCTCAATATCCTCTCCAACGCCTTCAAATTCACTCCCGACGGCGGAGCGGTTGCCTTGACCTTGACGGCAGCGGACGGGCACGCCGTCATCCGGGTACAGGACAACGGCACGGGCGTGCCGACGGCCATGCGTGAGGCCATTTTCGAGCGCTTCCGGCAGGTGGAAGGCGGCGCCGCGCGGCGCTTCGGCGGCACCGGCTTGGGCCTGGCCATCGTCAAGGAATTTGTCGACCTGCACGGCGGCACGGTCGAGGCCGCGGAAGCGCCCGGCGGTGGAGCGCTGTTCACCGTCACATTGCCCCTGCTTGCACCCGAGGGCGCCGAAATCCAGACGATGCCGAGCACCCTGGACGAAGCGATCGACCGCCAGGCCCTGGACGAGCTACGCACGCCGAACAAAGCGGCCGCCCTGCCGCCCCCCGCGCTCGCGGCGAACGCCCCACTCGTCCTGGTGGTGGAGGACAACCCCGACATGAACGCGTATGTGGCCCAAGCCCTCGGGCCGCACTACCGGGTCGTCACCGCGTTCGACGGACAGGAAGGCCTGCGGAAGGCACTCGAGACCCGTCCCGACCTGATCGTGAGCGACGTGATGATGCCCCGCATGAGCGGCGATCAGATGGTCAGCGCATTGCGTCGCCATCAAGAAATGGACGACGTGCCGATCGTACTGCTCACCGCCAAGGCCGATGACGAGCTGCGGGTGAAACTTTTGAAGGAAGGAGTCCAGGACTACGTCTATAAGCCCTTTTCGGTCGAGGAACTGCTGGCGCGGGTCAGCGGGCTCATCTCGGAACGGAAGCGGAAGGAGGCTTCGCTGCGGGAGGCCTATGGGCTCCTGCGCACCGTCACAGATTCGATACCCGATGTGGTTTTCGTCAAGGACTCCACGGGGCGGTATCTCATGATCAACGCTACAGGCGCTCAGTTGCTTGGACAGCGATCGGCAGAGCATGTGATCGGCAAGCATGACGCCGATTTCTTGCCACCCGAAACCGCGCGCAAAGTGTTGGAAGAAGACCAGAAGGTGATGGCTAAGGGTGACAGCAAAACCCTTGAAGAAACGGAGATACAGGAAGGCGTCGCACGCACATTGCTTTCGACGAAGGCGCCCTACCGCAACCCGCAAGGCGAGATCGCGGGCGTCCTCGGAATCCGGAGAGACATCACAGAGCGCAAGCGCGCGGAAGAGGCGTTGCAGCAAAGCGCGACAGAGCTGAAAGACGCCCAGCGTCTAGCCGGCATCGGCAGCTGGTCATGGGACCTGCGGACCAACCGGCATGTGTGGTCGGAAGAGATTTATCGCATTTACGGTCGCGACCCGCGCCTGCCGCCGGCGGTCTATCCGGAGGTAAAAGAGTATTTCACGCCCGAGAGCTGGGCCCGCCTCGCCGCCGTTGTCGAGACCGCCGTTGCGCAGGGCACGCCGTACGAATGTGATGCGGAGGTAGTGCACGCCAAGGGCAGCCGCCGCTGGATCACCGCCCGCGGCGAGGCCACGCGTGATTCCGACGGCAAGGTGATCAGGCTCCACGGCACGGTGCAGGACATCACCGAGCGCAAGCGCGCCGAAGAGGAGATTCACCGCCTGAATGCCGATCTGGAACGCAAGGTCGTTGAGCGCACCGCCGAACTTGAAGCGGCGAACAAGGAACTCGAAGCATTCAGTTATTCGGTGTCGCACGACCTGCGCGCGCCGCTGCGTTCCATCGATGGCTTCAGCCAGGCATTGCTCGAAGACTACGCCGATCGGCTCGACGAACCGGGCCGGCAGCATATTGGACGGGTACGCGCGGCGACCGGGCGCATGGCAGAACTGATCGACGACATGCTGCAGCTTTCGCGCGTGACGCGCGCCGAGATGCACCGCGAACCCGTGGACCTGAGCGCGCTGGCCGATTCTGTGATTGCGGACCTGCGACGCACCGAACCCGGGCGCCAAGTCGAGGTCACCATCCCGCCGGGCCTGACTGCCGAGGGTGACGCCAAGCTACTGCGGATCGCGCTGGTAAACCTGCTTGCCAACGCTTGGAAGTTCACCGGACGACAAGCTGATGCACGTATCAAGCTGGGTACCCAGGATGGAGACGACGGGCGCGCGTTTTACGTGCGCGACAACGGCGTAGGTTTCGACATGGCATACGCCGGGAAGCTTTTCGGTGCCTTCCAGCGTCTACATGCAATGAGCGAATTCCCCGGCACCGGCATCGGGCTCGCCACCGTGCAGCGCATCGTTAACCGCCACGGCGGCCGGATCTGGGCCGAAGCCGCTGTCAACCAGGGTGCGACGTTCTATTTCGCGCTCCCGCCAATCCATAGCACCTGAGGAGGAGAAATGGAAAGCAAAACGATCCTGCTGGTCGAGGACAACCCGGACGACGAGGCGCTGACGCTGCGCGCCCTGAAGAAGAACAACATCATGAACGAGGTGGTGGTCGCGCGCGACGGCGCCGAGGCGCTGGATTACCTTTTTCTCCGCGGCGCCCATGCCAACCGCGACTTGCACAAACGGCCGGCGATCACGCTGCTCGACCTGAAGCTGCCCAAGGTGGACGGGCTCGAGGTGCTGAGACAAATCCGCGCCAACCCATCCACGCAACTGCTGCCGGTGGTGATCCTCACCTCCTCCAAGGAGGAGCAGGACCTCATCAACGGCTACCGCCTCGGTGCCAACAGCTACATCCGCAAACCGGTGGACTTCAGCCAGTTCATGGAAGCGGTCCGGTCGCTCGGGCTTTACTGGCTGGTGCTGAACGAAACGCCTCCCAGCCAGCGGGAACAGCCGTGACGAAGCCGCTGCGCACCCTGGTCGTCGAGGACTCGGCTGACGACACCGAGTTGCTGGTGCGCGAGCTGCGCCACGGCGGCTACGAGCCGACGTATGCCCGGGTCGAAACTGCCGCGACGATGAGCGCCGAGCTTGCCGCGCGCGCCTGGGACATCGTGTTTTCCGATTTCACCATGCCGCAGTTCAACGCCTTCGATGCGCTGGCGCTGCTGCGACAGACCGGACTGGATATCCCCTTCATCATCGTCTCCGGCACCATCGGCGAAGACCGCGCGGTGACGGCCATGAGGGCCGGCGCGCACGACTATATCCTGAAGGGCAACCTGAAGCGGCTGGTGCCGGCAGTCGAGCGCGAACTGCGCGAGGCTCGCATACGGCAGGAGCGCCGGCAGGCGAGCGAAACCATCTATCGTCTTGCTTACACCGACCCGGTCACCGAATTGCCGAACCGCATCCGTTTCCGAGAGTACGTGCAACAAGCCATCGAAGATGCGCGGGGCAAACATCCTCTGGCGCTACTGCTCATGGGCCTGGACCGTTTCAAGGACGTCAATGACACCCTCGGACACACGCGCGGCGACAGCCTGCTGCAGCAGGTCGGCATGCGCCTGCGCGGCGCGCTGTTTGCGCCCGACACGGTCGCACGCCTCGGCGGCGACCAGTTCGGCATCCTGCTGCCGCGGCTGGCGGCGACCGACGACGTGAAACTCGTTATCAAAAAAATCCAGGACTTCCTGCAGGCGCCGTTTATGATCGACAGCATTCCGATCGCCGTCGAGGCCGGCATCGGTGTGGCGATCATGCCCGGGCACGCGACCGACGCGGATACGTTGCTGCAGTGTGCGGACATCGCAATGTACCGTGCCAAGCAGATGGCAACCAGTTATGCCGTCTACGCACCGGAATTCAATCGCCACAGCCCGGAGCGGCTCGGGCTCATGGCGGAGTTACGCGACGCGGTCGAACAACGCCAACTCCTGCTCCATTTCCAGCCGAAGGTGGAAATCAAAACCGGCCGCATCGTCGGCACCGAGGCGCTGGTGCGCTGGCAACACCTGCGCCGCGGCTTGCTCATGCCCGATGAATTTATCGTCGCCGCGGAACAAACCGGGGTCATCGGCCCGCTGACCCGCTGGGTACTAACCGACGCATTGGGCCACTGCCAGGGTGCGCGCCTCGAGGGCATTCAACTGCGGGTAAGTGTGAACCTGTCGGCACGCTCGCTGCACGACCCGCGCCTGCCGGAAATGATCGTGAAGGCGCTTGAAACCACCGGCGCCGAACCGCGTCAGCTGACGCTGGAGATCACCGAGAGCGCCATCGTGCTCGACCCCAAGCGCGCCGAAGAAACGCTCGCGGCATTGAGCCGCATGGGTATCTGGCTTTCCATTGACGATTTTGGCACCGGCTATACCTCGCTCACCAGCATCAAGCGCCTGCCGGTCAACGAGATCAAAATCGACAAATCCTTCGTCATAGGAATGCTTGCCGACAAGAACGACGCCATGATCGTGCGATCGGTGATCGAGCTCGGCCACAACCTCGGCCTGCGGGTCGTGGCTGAAGGCGTGGAAACGAATGAAACGTTCGATGCCCTCTCCGCCCTCGGTTGCGATGAGGCACAGGGCTACTTCATCACCCCGCCGCAGACCTGCGAGTCCCTGAAGAGCTGGTTTCCGACGTCGTCCTGGAAAGTCGGCTCGACTAGCTAGTCGAGAACGTGCGACACCAAACCATCGGCCAGCTTGGGCTCGAACCAGGTTGATTTTGGTGGCATGACCTCGTTCGCATCAGCGACTGCCATCATGTCGTGGATCGACGTTGGAAACAGCGCGAACGCCACCGCCATCTCGCCCGAGTCCACACGCCGCTCCAGTTCCTTCAAACCGCGGATACCGCCGATAAAATCAATGCGCTTGTCGCGTCGCGGGTCACCGATGCCGAGGATCGGCGCCAGCAGGTTGTCCTGCAACAGGCTCACGTCCAGACGCTTCACCGGGTCGTGCTGCGGGATACGCTCCGGACGAATCGCCAGCCGGTACCATTGTCCTTTCAGATACATGCCGAACTCGCCGGCCCGTGCCGGTTTCACCGCCACACTCTCGGGTATTACGCTGAAACTGTCATCGAGTTTTTTTAGAAACGCCTCGCGTGCAAGCCCGTTCAGGTCTTTCACCGCGCGGTTGTAATCCAGAATCTGCATCTGGTTGTCGGGAAAAATCACCGCGAGGAAATAGTTGTACGCCTCCGCGCCCGTATGCTTCGGGTTGGACGCCTTGCGCGCCGCGGTCACGCGCGCCGCCGCCGCCGAGCGGTGGTGACCGTCGGCGACGTACAGCTTGTCGAGCACCTCGAACGCCTCCGTCAGACCTTTAATCAGCTTGCGGTCGCGCACCGGCCACAGGCTGTGGCGCACGCCGTCGTCGGCGGTTACGTCCACCTCGGGCTGGCCGCGCGTGACGATCTCGGCCATGGCGTCGATCTTCGGAAAGTGGCGGTAGGTAAGAAATACCGGACCGGTCTGGGCATTGAGCGCGTCGATCTGGCGCACGCGGTCGTCTTCCTTGTCCGGACGCGTGAATTCGTGGCGGCGGATACGGCCGGCCTCATAGGCCGCGACCGAGGCGGCGGCGACCAGACCCACCTGCGTGTGCGACCCCATCACCAGGCGGTAGAAGTAGTAGTAAGGTTCGGGGTCGCGCGCCAGCACGCCCGCTTGCAGCAGGCGGTCGAAGTTCTCCCGCGCCTTGGCATACACCGCGGCATCGTACGGGTTGGTGCCGGGGGCGAGGTCGATTTCGGGCTTGGAAATATGCAGGAAACTCCAGGGCTTGCCGGCCGCCCGCACGCGCGCCTCCTCGCTCGACAGCACGTCATAGGGTGGCGCGATGACATCGGCGGCCCGCGACGCCGCCGGGCGCAGGCCGGCAAAGGGACGAATCAGGGACATGAGGCTCTTCTTAATAGTCACGAGAAGGCGCACATTCAAAACCAAGCCCGCCGTCGGGTCAAACGTTTCATGCGCCTTGGCGACCTGCGTGTCGCAGTTTAGGATACGCGCCACTTCATTGTATGCCGAATGCACGCCACATGACCCGCCCGCCCTGCCGTCCCTACCTCCCGCCCGAATGGGCGCCGCAGAGCGGCGTGATGCTCACCTGGCCGCATGCCAGAAGTGACTGGGCGCCGATTCTCGGCGCAGTCGAGCCGGTCTTCACCGACATCGCGCGCCAGATCGCACGCTTCGAGAAGGTACTGATCGCCTGCTGCGATGACGCCCACCGCACGCACATCGCCGCGCGGCTCGCCGCCGCCGGCGTCCCCGCCGGGCGCCTTGTCTTCGGCATCGCGCCGTCGAACGACACCTGGGCGCGTGACCATGGCCCGATCACGGTCCAATGTCAGGATGAACTGACCCTGCTCGATTTCGGCTTCAATGGCTGGGGCGGAAAATACGCCCACGACCTCGACAACGCCATCACCCCGGCGCTTTACCGCCAGGACGTGTTTGGCAAATCACCTCTGCAGGCCGTAAACCTGATTCTCGAAGGCGGCTCGATTGAGGTGGACGGCTCCGGCACGCTGCTCACCACCGAGCGCTGCCTGCTGGCGCCCACGCGCAACCCGGGCGTTTCGCGCGAGCAGATCGAGAAAAAACTTTCCGAGCTGCTGGGCCTTAACCGTTTCCTGTGGCTCCGGCACGGCTACCTCGCCGGCGACGACACCGACAGCCACATCGACACCCTCGCGCGCCTGTGCGACACGCGGACCATCGCCTATGTCGCCTGCGACGATCCAGCGGACGAGCATTACCGCGAACTGAAGGCGATGGAGGCGGAGCTGAAAAATTTCACCGCCGCCGACGGCCGCC
>CAKKQL010000145.1 GCA_919902095.1 Acidiferrobacterales bacterium | reverse complement strand
GCCTCGATCCCATCGGCGAAGGCACAGGCATGCCATCCCTGGCATGTGCCCCTCGCCTCGATCCCATCGGCGAACCGCGCGGCGCTGCTGCTCGTTGTCCTGCTGCTCTCAGCCTGTGGCGAGGGCGGCGGCAAACCGGCGGCGGGCCTGGCGGCGGCGATGCCGGCTGTCGCCGCCGCCACGCCGGCGCGGGCGACCGATGCCGGCCGGCTCACGCGCGGTGCGCAAATTTACCAGGCCAACTGTGCCGTCTGCCACGGCGCCAACGCCGAGGGCGCGCCGAACTGGCATCGCGTGGGTCCGGACGGGAAGTATCCGGCCCCGCCGCTCAACGGCACGGGCCACGATTGGCATCACCCGACCGCGGCGCTCAAGTGGACCATCCGCGAAGGCACGGCGAAGCTCGGCGGCGGCATGCCGACGTGGAAGGGCAAGCTCAGCGAGGACGACATCGAGGCGGTGATTGCCTGGGTCCAGTCGCGTTGGCCGGATGAGATTTACCAAAGCTGGGCGTTCATGGACGAGAAGGCGCGCCGCGGCTTGCTGCGGCACTGAGGCCGTCGGGGAATGGCCAAGGAGGAGATTTTCTTTACCCTCCCGGCCGCTCACCGTAAAATTCCGGTATCGCATGATGCCGACCCGTACATCATTGAAGTGGCTGCTGCCCCTCGCCGGCGTCGGTCTGCTTGTCGCTTGCGGCAAGGAGGAACCGGTCGCGCCGTTGGCGCCCGGCCAGACGGCGTTTCCGATGGAAAGCATCCTGCGGGGCGCGCGTGTGTACCAGGAGCACTGTGCCCAGTGCCACGGCCCCGACGCCCAGGGCCATCCCGACTGGCGACTCCCGCAGGTCACGGCCGCGCCGCCGCTTAACGGCACCGGCAACGAGTGGCAGCGCAGCAAACCGGAACTGGCAGCGGTGATTCTGAATGGCGTCAAACGCGACGGCACGCCGTTGATGCCGGGCTGGAAGGGCCGGCTCAGTGACAAGGAGGTCGAGGACGTCATCATCTGGTTTCAGGCGTTGTGGCCGGCGGACGTGTACGAGAAGTGGCGCAAGGCCAACGCCGCACCGACCGCGCCCCGCGGCTGACTAATACGCGTACCGGAGTCAAGCATGGGCATCGCCATCTGGATCATCGTTATTTTAATCATCGCCGCGCTCATCAAATACCTGCTGAGCGGTTCCGGCAAGAAGTAGCCGCGCATGCGACTGGCCGCTGCGCGACCGTTGCTCGCTTGGCTGGCGCTCGCCCTGCCGCTGCATCTCGCCTGGGAAATCGCGCAGCTCCCGCTCTACACCCTGTGGGACGATCCAGACCGTTGGCGCATCGCGTCGTACGTACTTCATTGCGTCCTCGGCGATGTCCTGATCGCCGGCACGACTTATCTTCTGAGCGCCATCCTGTTCCGCGACCTCGCCTGGCCGACGCGGAAGCCGTGGTCCGCGGGCACGTTCCTGCTCGCAACCGGATTGGTCTTTACCGTGTTTAGCGAGTGGTACAACGTCTATCGGCTGGGCGCCTGGGCTTATAAGCCGGCCATGCCGCTTGTCGCCGGCATCGGGCTGACGCCGCTGCTGCAGTGGCTGATCGTGCCGGTATTGATGATCGTGCTGCTGCGCCGCCTGGATCGGGCCGGCGCCTTTCCCCGGGGCATCTGAACTTAAGCGGAAATTGCCGGTCGCATATGACTATAACCACGTTGGGCACAGGAGTTTCGGTGTTGACGTGCATCAATGTTTGAGTCAGCGCCTGGAGTAAAGTGTGTCATGTTTTGACATTCAGGATAATCAAGAACACCGCAATGACATTCAGTCTGCAGCGCCTCCAAATCCGGACAACCCGCGCACCACGGGTGGCGCGGGCGTTCGTTGCGTTGGCAGTGGTGTCGCTGGTTCTTGCCTTCGTCCCCTGTTGCGATCCGGTCGGCCAGGCGGAGGCGGCCACGGCACATGCCGCGGCGAGTGTCGATGGACATGCCTCGACCGTGACCCATAATGGCGACCATGCGCCGGCCGGCAGCAAGGGCCCCTGCAACGTGTGGCTCGATATCGGCGCTAACGCGGCCGCCAAGTCCGCTGTCCTGGTCCCGTTCATGGCCAAGGCGTCGGCCGGTGTCCCGCACACAGTTTTGGTGCCCGTCACTGCGGACGTGCACGCATGGCAGCCACACCGACTTTCCGTTTCTGCCCCTGAAATAGCACTCTACCTGCGTTACGCTCGCCTGATCATTTAGGTGGCTTCCGCCGCGTCGTCTGCGCGATGCGGTCCTCATTCCGATCGCCGCGAATTCCGCCATGGGTTTGCCGGATTCGCGGAGTTTTCCTAACACACCGGAGGTGTATCATGAATCGCAATACTGTGATTGTTCGTAAAACGTCCATTCTGGCGCTTGCGCTCGGCGCCGCATTGCTCGCCGTCACGCCTGCCATGGCTGACCGTGGTTCCGGTCCCAGCCAGGATGAAATGCAGCGCATGATGCCGGGGCGTGGTTACGGTGCCGGCATGGACTCGGGGATGATGGGCGGAGGCGGCGGCATGATGGGCGGCATGGGGATGATGGACATGATGATGGGCGGCGGCATGGGTGGCATGGGCATGATGGGCGGCGGCATGATGGGGATGGGACCGCTCGCCATGCTCGACCTCAGCGACGAGCAGCGCGCGAAGGTCCGTAAGATCGAAGACGAGCAGCGCAAGAAGTCGTGGGACCTGATGGGCAAGATGATGGACGAGTCGGCAAAGCTGCGCGAGCTGTACGACGCCGACGCGCTGGACGCGAAGAAGATCGGCGTCGTGTACGACAAGATCTTCGATCTCAAGCGTCAGGCGATCGTCGCCGGCATCGAGTCGTCGAACAGGGCGCGCACCGTGCTGACCAAGGAGCAGCAGGAGCAGCTCAAGCAGTGGCGCCGCGGCGGCATGGGCATGGGCGGTGGCACGATGGGATCCGGCCAGCGCGGCTACGTTCCCGGCAACATGCCGCGGGACATGATGGGGCGTTAGCCCGTTGCCGCGGCACGCCCCGGCGCCAGCGGCCGGGGCGGCTGTGCGACGCACACTCTTTTTTCCCTGGAGATAGAAATTAATGAACCGAAGAAAATTCCTGAAATTCGCGGCCACCCTGCCGCCCCTCGTGAGCGGCGCGCTCGCCGCGTCGAACGGCCGCGCGGCCCCGGCGGCGGCCGACACGGTCCGCGCGAAGCAGACCGGCGCGCCGCTGTTCATCCCCGGCGCCGGCGGCCCGTTCGGCGTGCTGGAGCCGAAGGGCGGGTTGAAGCTCGCGGCTGAGCTCGGTTCGTTCCCGCTGGCGGGCGGCAAGACGACGCCGTTCCTGTGGTACCGCGCCAAGCATCAGGGCAAGGACTACCAGAATCCCATTCTTAAGGTTAAAGCCGGCCAGCGGCTCGACGTAACGCTCGCCAACGCGCTGAACGAGCCCACCATCATCCACTGGCACGGGCTGCACCTGCCCGGCAAGATGGACGGCCATCCCGGCGACAGCATCGGCCCGAAGCGCGAGTACCGCTACGCGTTCACGGTCAAGAACCGCGGCGGCACCTACTGGTACCACACCCACGCGCACCAGCTCACCGCCGAGCAGGCCTACTTCGGACTGGCGAGCTTCTTCCTCGTCGAGGACGACGACGAGCGCGCGCTGCGCGAGGCGCTCGACCTCGAGCTCGGCGTGACCGACCTGCCGCTGGTGATCCAGGACAAGCGCCTTAATGGCGCCGGCGAGTTCGTCTACAACCCGAATCGCATGGAACGCATGATGGGCTATCTGGGCGACGTGGTCCTCGCCAACCTGACGCCGGCCGCGTTCGCGGAGATCGGCGCGCGTGTCTACCGCTTCCGGCTGTTGAACGGCTCGAACGCGCGCATCTACAAACCCGCCTTCGTCCAGGGCGGTCGCAAACTCACCTACCACGTCATCGGCACCGACGGCGGGCTGCTCGACAAACCCTATCCGGTGACCGAGACGTTCCTCGCGCCCGGCGAGCGGCTCGACGTGCTGCTCGACGCCGGTGGGCTGGCGGTGGGCGACGAGGTCCGCCTGCAAAGCCTGGCGTTCGATCCGCTCGAAGGCGGCGGCATGATGGGTATGATGATGGGCCGAATGAGCGCCGCGCGTCTACCCAACGGCGAGACCTTTGACATCCTGAAGCTCAAGATCACGAAGCGCGCGGGCGCCGCCCAGCGTCTGCCGGCGCGCCTGTCGCGCGTGCGGCCCATCGACACCAAATCAGCCGCGGTGCGGCCGGTGCGCCTCGAGATGGCGCGCATGCGCTGGCTCATCAACGGCGAGTCCTTCCGCATGGACGCCTATCCGATCGAGGTGCGGCGCAATACCGTGGAGATCTGGGAGATCCGCAACGCCGAGCACAGCATGCCGCATCCCATGCACCTGCACGGATTTCAGTTTCAAGTGCTCGCCCGCCGCGACAGCCCGGCGCAGGTGCGCGCGCTCGGCGGCTACGGCAACGGCCGCGCCGCGAGCGACCTCGGCTGGAAGGATACCGTACTGGTGTGGCCAGGCGAGACGGTGCGCCTCGCCGTCGACTTCTCCCATGATTTCGGCGGCGACCAGGTGTACGTGTTCCACTGCCACAACCTCGAGCACGAGGACAACGACATGATGGTGAACCTGCGCGTGCGCGCGTAGCCGATTCAACGAGCGCGGGAACCGCGCGAGGAGGCAGGGCAATGTGGCATGACGGCATGAGCGGTTGGTGGGGCATGGGCTGGATGGGCCTTTTGTTCTGGGCTGTGCTCATCCTCGCGGTCGCGGCCCTGATCAAGTACCTGTTCGGCGGACAAGGCAGGTGACGCCGTGGTCACGGACCCTGTCTGCAAGATGAGCCTCGCCCCGGAAGCCGCCGCCGCGAAGGTGGAGTACGCGGGGCGCGTATTTTATTTCTGCTCGCTAAGCTGCCACGCGGCGTTTACCGCCAATCCCGCCGCGTACGCGGGTGCCGGGGAGGCAACGGCGCCGCAAGCCACGGGCGGGAATCGGGAAGCGTGCGCAACTCACGCAACAGGCGCCGCACCGGATTTGCGCCGGGCGCCGCTCGCCAAGTCCACCGGTTTCGGGGCGTTGGCGGCGCTGGCGTTGCTGGGTCTCTATTTATCGGTACTGACGCTGGTCTCGGGCTGGTCGTTCACGACCGATCAGTTCTCGCAGTATTGGTATTTCATCGTCGCGCTCGCGCTCGGCTTCGGCGTGCAGGTGGGGCTCTATGTGCATCTGCGCAGCGCTGTTCACCAGGCGCACGGATCGGGCAAGGTGGTGGCGGTGTCGGGCGCGACCTCGGGCGCGGCAATGGTGTCCTGCTGCACGCATTACCTCGTGAATCTGCTGCCGGCGCTCGGCGCCACCGGCCTCGTCACGCTGGTCGGCCAGTATCAGGTGCAGCTCTTCTGGGTCGGCCTCGCCGCGAACCTGTTGGGTATCGCCTACGTCGGACGCCGGTTGATGCTGTTTGCCAAAGGGGCGTGAACCGGTGAACGCAAGCGCGCCGCGGGTGATCGCCTCTTTGCTGTGGCTGGTCGCGGCCGGCACAGGCGTAAGTCTGCCGGAAGCCCGGGCCGGGAGCCCGGCGCTGGCATCGCAAACCAGCCGCGAGGGCATGATCACGGTGAAGGTCACGCCGCTCGAGCTGTCGGCGCAGGCGGCCGTCTGGCGTTTCGAGGTCGTGCTCGATACCCACGTTGCCGCACTCGACCAGGACATGACGGCCGTGGCGGCATTGGCCGACAGCGCCGGCCGCGAATATCGTGCGATCGCTTGGGAAGGCGATCCGCCCGGCAGCCATCACCGCAAGGGCATCCTGAAGTTCGAGCCCATCAAGCCGGCACCGACCTCGGTGATGCTGAAAATCCGCCGGATCGGTGTCGCCGAACGGACGTTCTCGTGGCCGGTCGCCGCCAGATAAGTTATCGGAAAACGCAACCAGAAGGAGACAAACGTGTACGGTTTCAATGTGCAGGTACAGGGCAGTTTCGATCAGGTCGTGACACGCGTAACGGAAGCCTTGAAAACGGAAGGCTTCGGCGTACTCACCGACATCGACGTGAAGAAGACGATGAAGGAAAAGCTCAATGTCGAGGGACGGCCGTACCGCATCCTCGGCGCCTGCAACCCGCCGCTCGCGCACCGCGCGCTCACGGCCGACCCGGACATCGGGCTGCTGCTGCCGTGCAACGTCGTGGTGCGCGAGGAGGCGGATGGGAAAGTGACCGTCAGTTTCATGGATCCGATTGCGGTCCTGAATCTGACAGACAATCCCGGCATTGCCGAGCTGGCGAAAGAAGTGCGCGCCAAGCTCGAGCGCGTGCGCGACCATCTGCGCGGATAACTCGTATCTTTTCCAGCATTAAAAGAGCTGCGTTGTTTCTGAGCCTCATGAAATGCCTGGCGATTTGGGTGAGTCTGGCGCTGTTTCTGAATTTTCTGTGGGAAATCGCACAGCTTCCGCTCTACACCCTGTGGGACGATCCCGACCGGATGCGCATCGCCGCCTACGTGTTCCACTGTCTTCTAGGCGATGTGTTGATCGCCGTTAGCATCTATCTTCTGACCATCATCGTTTTTCGCGATCTCGCCTGGCCCGTGCGCCGGCCGTGGACGGCGGGCGCTTTCATGCTCGCCGCCAGGTTGGGATTCACCGTTTTCAGCGAGTGGGTCAACGTTTATCGCCTTGGCGCCTGGGCCTACAAACCCGCGATGCCGCTGGTTGCCGGCATCGGCCTGACGCCGCTGTTGCAATGGGTCGTCGTGCCGGTACTGATGCTGTTCATCGTGCGGCGCCTGCCCGCCTTCCGCGCCGCCGTGCGTTAACCGGCTGAATCCGGTCCGGATTCAGCCGGCCGTGATTTGATATGTGTCAAAGAATGCCGGACGGCGTTTCCTTACATTGACACTAGGGGCCATCTCAAAATTCCCCAAAGCCCACCCCAACGGAAATGATCTTGAACCACCAGGGCGCCGGGGTCTTCAGAGAAGGCGATTTCTCTAAAATACCCGGACTCTGGCGTTCTTGGCGTGCTGGCGGTCGGTTCATTTTTGAGATAGCTTCATAGTTGTTTCACGCGCTCGCCCCGCTTCTCCGACAAGAAACGAAGAGCGCATCAACCCGGTCCCCGACAACGAAGGAGAGTAACCATGAACAAAGTCATCATCCCCACGGTACTGAGCGCCGGTTTGATCGCGCTGACATTCGGCGTGGCCTCGGCCGCCGAGAAGAAAACGGTCACCTACGAGAACACCATCAAGAAGATCATGGACGACCGCTGCATGGCCTGCCACGGGGCCGACTCGCCGACGATCGAGGCGTTCAAGAAGGACGAGCCGGGCTTCAAGAAGAAAATGAAGGGCCCGCGCATGGACACGTATGAAAACCTCATGGTCTTCGTCAACGGCTCGGACGCCGGCGCGCTCATGCGCCGCCTCGACAACGGCAAGCACACCAAGGACGGCAAGCCGGGCAACATGTACGTCAATCTCGCCGACGACGACCGCGCGCGCGCCGCGCGCTTCGCGGAGTTCAATAAATGGGTCGGGAGCTGGAACCTCAAGAAGCGCAAGGAGCTGACCGAAGCCGAGCTCAAGGCGGTCAAGGCGCCGAAGAAGTAGCTCATCGTCCGTTGCGCGCCAGGGAGAGCGAAGCGCTGGCGCGTAGTCCCGGATAGCCGAGCCTCCCGAAACGTCAAGCCATTGCGGGCCGGCGGTGTTCGCCGGACCGCAGGGCGGCCCGGGCCTGCGGAGCAGATCAACGCCCCGTGCCCGAGGACGCGAGAGGGACTGGGAAGTCCCGTCGCGCATATCGAGGGCCGGGGCACCCGGCGGGTTAGCGGGCGGCGCAACCCGTCCCTCGCCGT
The DNA here is from genome assembly GCA_919902095.1 of Acidiferrobacterales bacterium. The sequence continues at coordinate 937 of CAKKQL010000145.1, read as the reverse complement.
TGGGATATTTGCGCGAGATCAAACAAGCCGGTTGATATAGATCAATAAATGAAGCGGTACCGGACTGATAGTATCTTGCTCAATCGATTGACCCGCGGCCCGGCGTTTGCGAATCCATGCCTAAACACATCGTCCGTTTGCTTCTCCTGATCGGAATCTTTGGCATAGTGGCGATCGGCGCCAAGTTCTACTTTACCGACAAGTCCTTCGGCATCTACGGCCACTACCGCGCCGACGCGGTGGCCGAGATCGCCGCGGATGCGCCGATATACCAAGGCGCGGCCTCTTGTCAGTCGTGCCACGGCGAGCGGTATGCCATGTGGCTCAAGGGCGTCCACAAGGTCGTTACCTGCGAGACCTGCCACGGCGCGTCCGCGAAGCATCCGTCCGCGCAGCCCGCCGCGCCGGCTGCGCCCGTGGATCCGCGCACGCACAGCCGCATCGCCGCCGAGCGGCTGGATCATGTCAAGCTGACGATTCCCGCCGACACGGTGAAACTTTGCACCCTCTGCCACGAGAAAATGCCGGGGCGGCCCGCGACGCAACGGCAAATTGAGGTAAGCCGTCACGCGGGGGGACAGCAATGCATTGCCTGTCATAACCCGCACTCCCCCAAGCTCACCGCGACCGCCGTTTCGAAGGCCGCGATAGCGGGCAACGTGGTGGCGGGCAAGGAGAAAGCCGCGCGTTGCGCCGCGTGCCATGGCGCCGAGGGTGTGAGCAACAATCCCGCGTGGCCGAACCTCGCCGGACAGCAACCAGCCTATCTTCTCAGTGCGTTGCAGGCTTATGGGACCGGCGCGCGGCGCGACCCGGTGATGACCGGCCAGGCCAAGGGTTTGAGCGAGGCGGATGCAAACGATCTCGCGGCCTATTACGCGCGCTTGAGTTGCCAAACCGCGGGTTCGGCCCGTCCCGCATCGGAGGCGGCCGCGGG
>CAKKQL010000144.1 GCA_919902095.1 Acidiferrobacterales bacterium | reverse complement strand
AAGATCTACACCCGCACCGGCGACGACGGCAGCACCGGCCTCGGTGACGGCACGCGCGTGTCGAAGGATCACGCGCGTGTCGAGGCCTACGGCACGGTGGACGAACTCAACAGTGTCCTCGGCCTGTTGCTGGCGAAGGAACTGCCGCCAGAGGTCCGCATGCCGCTCACCGATATCCAGCATGTGCTGTTCGACGCAGGCGGCGAACTGAGCGTCCCGGGTCGCTGCGTCATCGAGGCGACGCAGAGCGTGCGGCTTGAGGAACTGCTCGACCGACTCAATGCCGGGCTGCCGCCGCTCAAGGAATTCATTCTGCCGGGCGGCACCGAGGTGGCGGCGTTGTGCCACATCGCGCGTACCGTCTGCCGGCGCGCGGAGCGCTGCCTGACCACGCTTGCGCACAGCGAGAAAATCAATCCCGAAACCCTCAAGTATCTCAACCGCCTGTCCGACCTGCTGTTCGTCATGGCGCGCTATCTGAACGCCAGGGCGGGCACCCCGGACGTGCTGTGGCAGCCGGGAAAAAAGCCATAAGGCTTCCCGTCAGCGGCGCGAGCGCGCCTGCTCCAGCGCCGCACAGATCGCCTCGGCGCCCTGGAGAATGCGCGGTCCATGACGGTGGACGATGTCCGCCGGAATGAAGAACAGGTTGTCGCGCTGCACCGCGCGCAACCGCGGCCAAGCGCGCCAGCGCGCCAGCCACTCCCGCCAGACCGCTTCCGTGCCGCCGGCGATGATCGCCTCCGGGTTGGCGGCCAGCACCGCTTCCAGGTCCACCCGCGGCGCCAGCGCCGGCAACCCGGCAAACACATTCTCGCCCCCGCACAGTTGCAGGATGTCGCCGATCATGTGCTGGCCGTTGACGGTAATGAGCAACGGGTCCAGCACCTGATAGAACACCCGCACCTGCGGGCGCGCACCCGGGCGTGCGCGCAGCGCGTCCAGGCCCACACGAAATTCGCGCGCAGCCCGGCGGGCGACCGCGTCGGTGCCCGCGAGTTTTCCCAGCCGCTCGATGGAAGCAGCGATGTCGGCGAGCCGGCGCGGCTCGGAAACATAGACCGGGAATCCAAGCTCGTGCAGACGCTCGACCTGGCGCGCCGGGTTGCCGCTCTTCCAGACCACAATCAGGTCCGGCCGCAGCCCCAGGATTGCCTCAAGGTCGAGGCCGGCGCTGCTGCCGATGCGTGGAATTTTCTCTGCCGCCTCGGGATAATCGCTGTACTCGATGGTCCCGACGATACGGCCGCCGGCGCCGGCAGCAAACAGCATCTCGGTCAGGTGCGGGGCGAGACTCACAATGCGCTGCGCCGGCTTTGTCAAAGTGACGGTCCGGCCGGCATCGTCCTGCACGCTGATACCGGCGGTCACGCCGCCGGTGCCCAGCAGCAACAGGCAGCCCAGAAGAAACCGCGCAGGCGCGAACATCGGCGGCTTCACAGCTGCCCGGCGTGAAACAGCAACTGCGGGAAGCTACGCGCACCATCCTGTTCGACGCGGACACGCGTAAGCCCGGCGTTCGGCACATGCAACCGGAAAACCCGATGCAGCGGAATCTCGAGCACCCGGCTCAGCACCATGCGGATAACACCAGCATGGGCCACCACCAGAACATGTTTGCCACCGTGCCGCACGAGCAGGCCGTCCCAGGCCGCGGCCACACGCGCCTGAAATGCCGCCAGAGGTTCTGCGCCGGGCGGTGCATGGGTTATCGGGTCATCCAGAAATCGCGCGAGCAGGCCGGCATCCCGGGCCGTCAGCTCTTCCGGCGTGCGACCTTCCCAGACGCCAAAACCGATCTCCCTCAGCCGCGCATCCACATCGAGAGCGATCCCGTGTCGCTGCGCCAGTTCGCGCGCAAACGCCTCGCAACGCGACAGCGGCGAGCTGACGATCGCCTCCCAGTCGCAGTGCTCGCCGACCGCCGACCGCATTTGCTGCCAGCCTTGATCACTTAGGGGATCGTCGGTCTGCCCGCGGTAGCGCCGGCCACCGACCGGCTCGCCATGGCGAAGGAGATCCACCGTCGTAATCTGCTTGGCCGGCATGTTGGCGGAATGGAACCGGAACAGCCGCCGGGGGGCGGCAGTCGGAGAATTAACCGGCGAAGATACCGAGCAGGTGGGCGGCTTCCATCAGCACGACGATGACCAGCCACAGCAGCAGCACGCGCCACACCAGCGCCACGACCCGGCGCACGTGGCCGGCGTCCGGCACCACGCTGAGCTCGGCCGGCTTGACCTCGTATTCGCCCTCTTCCGGCAGCGCCTCGCAAGCCTGCATGTGCATGGCACCGAAGCCCGAGGCCAGCAGCGGTCCGCTGTTGATGTCGGACCACACGCCCATGCGCCGGCGCCAGCAGTGCAATGCGTCTTCGAAACTGCCCATGAGCGCGTACGACAGTGCCGTGACGCGCGCCGGAATCCAGCCGAGCAGGTCGTCGAAGCGCGCCGCGGCCCAACCAAACTCGGCGAAGCGCTCGTAGCGGTGGCCCCAGAGCATGTCGAGAATGCACGACAGGCGCTGCAGCACGGCGCCGAAGGGGCCGAACAGGAAAAACCAGAATAGCGGCGAGATGACGAACGAGTTGCCCTGCTTGAGCACGGTTTCGACGGTGGCGCGTGCAATGGCCGCCTCGGTCTGTTCCGGAGCGCTCTTGCCGCTGAGTTCCTTCAGGTGTTCGTTCGCTTCCGGCAGATTGCCGGCCTCGATCGCCTCCGATACCGCGCTCGCGTTTCGGCCCAGGCGGTAGATATCGAGGCAGAGATAGAGCACGAACACGTCGAAGGCGAACCGCAGCACGCCGCTGAGCTCGCCGAGGATGTAGCGCACCAGCAGCATGCCCAGCAGCAGCGGCAACGTGGCGAGCAGCACCGCGCCGATGCCGTGCACGCGTTTGCCGCCGTTGAAGCGTTCTTCGATGGACTCGGCCCAGTCGCGGTACCAGGCGAATGGCTTGATGCCCTGGCGGTCCGGCAGGAACCGGTCCAGGGCGACGGCGAGAAGGATCGCGATCAGGGTTTCACTCATGGGACATTGATATTTTTCTGATGTGGATACTGTACCGATGCGCACACCGCGGTGGCAAGCAGCCTGACGTCATCCTGTCTTCCCGCGTCCCCGCGGGTCGCTGGCGCACGTCGCGCGATAGCGCTCCCAGTCGAAGTGCGGACCGGGGTCGGTCTTGCGTCCCGGCGCGATGTCGGCATGCCCATAGATACGATCGGGCGTAATGTCCGGGTAGACCCGCCTGATAGCATGTGTCAGCTCCGCCAACGTCTGATACTGCACCGGCTCGAACGGCTGGTCATCGCTGCCCTCGAGTTCGATGCCGATGGAGAAATCGTTGACCCGCGTCCGCCCCTCGCAACAGGACTGGCCGGCATGCCAGGCACGCCGGTGCAGCGGCACGAACTGGACGACCTTGCCGTCGCGCCGCACCAGCAAATGAGCGGAAACCTGCAGGTCCCTGATTTCCTGATAGAAGGGGCGCTCTTCGAAGTCGAGGGCATTGCAAAAAAACTGCTCAATGCCGGGCCCGCCGAACTGCCCCGGCGGCAAGCTGATGGAATGGATAATCAGAACCTCTGGGGCCAGACCGTCCGGACGCTCATCGCAGTTGGGGGACGGCACGTAATGCGCGCCCTCAACGAGTCCACTTACGGGGTCTACTTTCATGGCGCCATGGGAGGAGCCGGATCTCGGGGAAGATGGTGCCGGTGACACGAGTCGAACGTGCGACCTACTGATTACGAATCAGTTGCTCTACCAACTGAGCTACACCGGCCAGATTCAGGCTGCGTTTACGCGGGCCGGCAGTATAAGCGCATTCGCCGCAGCGGGCTACCGTCGACGCCGGGGATGGCGGAGACAAAGCCGCGCCGGGGACGGCGGCCAAAAATGGGAACACCGGTTCCTGGTTGCTCAATGCTCGCGCCGCAACCTGACTATAACGTCCACGCGTTCGAGGTCCGCGCCCGCGGGCAGCGGCGGCAGTTGCGTGACCTGTATCTGGGCCGCGTCGATATCCGTGAGTTCGCCGCTTGCGACATCGTAAAAGTGATGATGCACGGAGGTGTTCGGGTCGTAGAATACGCGGCTCGGATCGGCGATAACCTCGCGAATCACCCCCTTCTCGGTCAGGAGCCTCAAGGTGTTGTAAACCGTGGCCTTTGAGACGCGCCTGTCGGCGGCGTTCACGAGACGATAGACGTCCTCCGCGGACAGATGCGTACACCGCTCGAAAAGCAGTCGCGTAATCAGCAGCCGCTGGGACGTCGGCTGGATCCCCTGCCGGCGAAGCAGCCCGGCGATGTCCGTTTCCCCGTGTATCTTGGTTTTCTGTAGCATTTGGAATGATTATAAATCAGATAACCGAATACCGCCACGGGTGAACCGTGGGCCTCCCTGCTCTCCCTCATGGCCAATGCCTGCATAACCGCCTATCGGTTCAGAGCCACTATCCGTCTTCCAGTCAGTCAGGCATGTACGGACAGAAAAAGGCCAGCGACTCCACCCTTCACTATGTAATACAAGGAAAACTTAAGTCGGCGATTTCCGTCAGCCATACAACCACCGCCATACTTTAATATCAGGCTTCATTGCCAACCCCGATATTGGCATTACACTTAGGCAAGTCCGTATCGAAATCTCTGAGGTATGGCAGCGAAATCCCCGGCTAGAACTCTGGACATAACTATCGCCGGCACCAAGGCAGCTTTATTTATTGCGCCTGAATTACCGTTTATCAGCCATAATATACCGTTAGTCAATCCATCAGTCTGCAGAAATATACCGTCCGTCGTACTTGATAAATACAAGCACGGTTTTACGCTTGTTGAATTGATTATCACCCTGACAATCGCTGGAATTCTGATCGCCCTCGCTGCACCGGCTATGCAGGCATTCATTCTCGATCAACGGCTGACAACGCAGGCAAATGATTTCATCGCGGACCTGAACCTCGCCCGCAGCGAGGCAGTCCGACGTGCAGCCAATGTAACGGTTTGCAGGCAAGGCGGTACGGCAACCTCCCCCAGCTGCAGCACCTCTGCCGCTTGGTCTGCGGGACGCGTTATCTATGTCGATACCGATTCAGACAGTACCCTGGATTCCAGCGAGACCGTTCTTCGAGTCCGGGAATCGCTGGACGGCAATAACACTCTGAATTCCATCGGCTCGACCACGAATAGCATTGTTTTTACCGGTTCCGGTCTGACGACCATGACAACCGATTCGGAGATCACGATGCGGATCTGTGACAGCCGGGGGGCATCAAAGGCGGTCACAGTGTTTGTCAACTATACCGGTCGCGCGCGCATCGACCGGACAGCGGCAGCGTCCTGCACATGAGGCGGCCAACCAGCCCTCTTCCACATGGCTTCAGCCTCATTGAAGTGCTGGTGGCCTTGGCGGTGCTTTCCGTCGGCCTGCTCGGACTCGCCGCACTCCAGACCACCGGACTCAAGTTCAACCATCAATCCTACGAACGCACGCAGGCGGTATTGCAAGCCTACGACATCATCGACCGCATGCGCGCCAACAAAAGCGGCAGCGGCAGCACCATCAACACGACTTACAGCAACGTCACACTCGGTGAGACACTGGGGGCGACAGTCTCCGATTGCACCAGCACAACCTGCACCGGTACCCAGCTTGCCCAGTACGACATCCGCAAGTGGAACACCGCTAATGCCAGCCTGCTCGCGGAGGGCAAGGGTGCAATCTGCAAGGGAAGTTTCACCGACGATACCAACGGCTATCCTGCGAGCTGCGAACAATCAGGCTCGATATACCGCGTTGCCGTCGCATGGAAGGAAAATGACATATACATGCGACTCGATGTCGAGGCCCAGCCATGAAGACCGTCGATGGCTCGAATCTCCGCAATCGCCATTTCACGGCTGCATGGAACCGACATCGCGTCGCCGGGCTGACACTGGTGGAACTCATGGTGGCCATAACAATTGGCCTGATCATCCTGGCGGCGGTAGCCAGGTTGTTCGTCTCCAGCCGGAGCACCTACAACCTCGAAGAAAGCCTTGCGCGCGTCCAGGAAAGCGGGCGCTTCGCCATGGAATTTCTGGCGCAGGACATCCGCATGGCGGGGTACGCCGGTTGCAGCGCCAACCTGAGCGGGACAGCTGTGGGCAATCTCGTGGATCCGCCGGCGGACGTCTCTACATTCAACCCCGATGGAATTGCAGGCTATAAATATGCCTGTTCCTCATCCTGTTCCGGCGCATTGACCGAATGGGATCCGGATCTGCCGTCGGACTATTTCCCGAGCGGCAGCGGCCATATCCAGCCCATCACCGGCAGCGATGTCGTCGTCATTCAGCGGGCGGACACGCTCAGCACGCACCTTACGGGAAACTCTGATCCGAGCAATGCAAATATCCAGATCCTCAACACCGCCACCCTGGCCAGCAGCGTCGCGGCCGGCGATATTTTGATGGTATCCGACTGCAAGTCCGCGGATGTCTTCAAGACCACGAATACGTCATCCGGTTCTGGCAAGATCACCATAGCCCACTCCTCCGCATCTAACACCAGTAATTTCCTGACGCATTCTTACGAAAACGATGCCGAGATCATGAAGCTCATCACGCGCATCTATTTCATCGGCCGGCGCAGCAACGGCACCGCCAACCCACCGGCCCTCTTCCGTCGTGAGCTCGCGAACAACGCCAGTCTCAACACATACGAACTGGTGGAGGGCATCGAAATCATGAGGCTGTCCTATGGCGAGGATACAGACACCACCGGCGATAAGGTGCCAAATATTTACCGCGATCCGTCGGCAGTCGGCAACTGGCGCAAGGTGATCACCGCGCGTGTCGGACTGCTGGTGAAAACCCTTGACAACGTTGACCGCGACCCGGATACCCGCACTTACGACATCGCCGGCAACACCGCCGGCCCGTATAACGACAATGTGCGGCGACGCGCCTTCAATTCCACTATCCAGCTGCGTAATCACTTCTGACAGGATAATTCCACATGCATTCTGCATACCTTCCGCCGCCTGCCCGCCGTCACCCGCAACAGGGTGTGGCCCTGGTCATGGCGCTGGTTTTTCTGCTGCTGCTGACCATCATCGGCATTACGGCGCTCAACACCACGTCGCTCGAGGAAAAAATGGCAGGTAACGTCAAGGACCGGAATCTGGCCTTTCAGGCGGCCGAGTCGGCGCTGGCCGCCGGTGAAAACTGGATCTACACCCAAATCGGAAAGCCGTATTTTCCGGATAACAGCATCGGGCTGTATGTCACCGACTCGGCGGCCGCCACGCCCAACTGGGAAAGCGTGAATTGGTCCGGAAGCAATGTCGTGACCTACCCGAACACGCCCGGCGCCAGCGGCAGCGGCAACCTCGGAAAGATCAACACTCAACCGAAATACATTATCGAGGACCTGGATGAGGTGCAGGAAACCAGCGGCAGTCTGGTCCACGATACCCGCTACAAGAGCACGGGAACGACCATCCTGCGCGTCACGGCGCGGGGCACGGGCGGCACCGATGCTGCGGTGGTCATGTTGCAATCCACCTTTGCCCGAGACTTCTAGCGCAGGGAGCAGCCCATGAACGAGGAAGCGCCGCAGTGAAAACCACGCCCGATAACGAGCATTGGAATACCGGACATTTACTGCGGCCGGTGCGGCGTGTTGCGGAAAAACTGAACCAGGGTGCGCTCCTTGTGTTGCTGGTGGCAGCGCCCTGCATCGCCATCGCCGCTCAACTCACTTTCTCCACCTCGCCGCTGTTCCTGACCACCTCGGCCAAGCCAAACATCGTTTTTCTCGCGGACGATACCGAAACCATGGACTACGGCATGCTGACGTCCGAGAACGAAGGCAAGATAACGCTCGGCACCTGCAGCGGCACTACCTATGATTATCGTTATACGCACCAGGGATCGTCCAGCGGAACAGCGCCGGCGGCAAACGCCAACACCGCTCAAATCTATATTATCGCGACGGAAGCGGCGCTGAGCGCGCGCAGCGTCACCTCGCCCTACAGCGGCGTATGGCGCGCGCGCAACAAAGACTACAACAAGATTTACTACAACCCGGATGTGCGCTACACGCCATGGGAGGGCGCGAGTTCGACCGGGGTTAATTACAGCAGCGTGTCACCCTCTGCCGCGCCTTACAACCCCTACAACACAAGCAATGGCACGATCGACCTCCGGAACGACATGAGCTACACGACGGACTATTGTCCGACACCCAGCGGCTCAGCTGTCGCCAGCGTCTCCGTTACCATGTACCCGGCGCATTATTACAGGTGGTATGACGAAAACGGCGACGGCGTCGTAGCCGCGAACGAAAGCCATGAACTCTATGAAATCCGCGCTGCCGGCATTTCCGATTGCTCCACCGGCGCCACCTGCCCGACGACGTTTACGCGTACCTCGGCCCGCACCGACTGCGCCGACTACTTAAACTGCACCCGCACCGAGGAGTTCCAGAACTTCGCCAACTGGTTCAGCTACTACCGCAAGCGCGACCTGGCCTCGAAAAACGCCATCAGCAAGTTCGTCGGGGTTGCGGCCAACTCCCAGTACCGGGTGGCGCATGCCACCATCAACAGCAACGTTGCCGCCAGCAACATTTCCATCCTGGCGCTCAACGAATCCACCACCAGTGGCACCACGCGCGCCCTGCTGAACGGGATTTTCAGCGCCAAACCGGCGGGCAGCACGACCCCGTTGCGGACCAAGCTCGACGAAACGGGAAAGTACTTCGAATGCGTCAGCAACAATGTTTTCGGCTCCACCACCACCATCTCCGGCTGCCCGATCCAGGGCGCCGCCGACGGTGGCGCCTGCCAGCAGAACTTCGCCATCCTGATGACCGACGGGGCGTGGACCGATTCCTTCAGTGGTATCGGCAATGCCGACGGCGACGCCAGTTCGAGCTATGACAACCTGAACTTCGTCGCCTACGGCGATAGCGCCTCGAACACGCTCGCCGACATCGCCATGCACTACTATGAACGCGACCTGTCGGCCACGCTCAGCAACCAGGTGCCGGTCATTGCCGGCGTGGATGAAAACACCTCTCAGCACATGGTGACTTACGCCGTGGCCTTCGGCGTTTCCGGCGAGATCACCGCCGACCCGACCAGCAAGACCACGGCCTTCGCCTGGCCTTCCGTGACCGCCACCTCGAGCAATGCCTCCAAGACAGACGACCTGCGGCACGCCGCCTACAATGGCCGCGGGCGGTTCCTGAGCGCGGAGACGGCGTCCGCGCTTGCCTCCGCGCTGAGCACGGCGCAGAACAACTTGACCGACCGCACCGGTTCCTCGGCCGCGGTGGCGGTGAACTCGCGCTCGCTGAGCACCAGCACCCGTCTGTACCAGGCGCGCTTCATCAGCGGCGAGTGGAGCGGCGACGTACGCGCGCTCAGTCTTTCCTCCAACGGTAGCGTGGAGAATCAGGTATGGAGCGCCAAGGACCAACTCAAGCTCCAAGATTGGAGCACCGGACGGGTTATTCTTACGGCCAATACCTCAAGCCATGGCATCCCGTTCCGCTGGACCACCAGCGGCGGGAACGCGCTCACGGCCGCGCAGCAGTCATACCTGAATACCAGTCCGACGCTGGGCACCAATGACAGCCAGGGACAGGCACGTCTCGAATGGCTGCGCGGCAGCACCAGCAACGAAGGCACCGGCAACAATTACCGCGAGCGCAATGACGGCTTCAAGCTGGGAGACGTCATCGACTCCACGCCGATCTTTGTCGGCTCCCCACCGAGCCTGCCGGATCTCGAGACCAGCCCGCACCCGACCTTTCGTAGCACATACGTCGGCCGCAGCGGCGTCATCTACGTCGGGGCGAACGACGGCATGCTCCACGGTTTCGATGCCACCACCGGCCAGGAGAAGCTTGCCTATGTGCCGTCACAGGTATTTTCAAATCTCCCCTATCTCACGGCACCCACCTACAGCACCGCCCATAAGTATTACGTAAACGGCTCGCCAACCGTGGGGGACGCCTACGCCACCTTCACCAACGGCTGTTCCTCGGTGGCCTGCTGGCGCACGGTGCTCGTCAGCGGACTGGCCGCCGGTGGCAAGGGGGTATTCGCGCTCGATGTGACCGATCCGAACGGCGTTACCGAGTCGTCGGTGGCGTTCAACGATAACAATGCCAGCAATATCGTGCTGTGGGAGTTCACCGATTCCGCGACGCCGGACGACATGGGCCACGTCTTCGGCCAGCCAACCATCACCAAGGTGCGCAACGGCAGCAACAGCTACAAGTGGGCGGCCATCTTCGGCAACGGCTACAACAGCACCAACGAAAAGGCGGTCCTGTATGTGCTTGATATCAAGGACGGCAGCATCATCAGGAAGGTTGATCTCAGCAACGGTGTCACGAGTGCGGGCAACGGGCTTTCGGAGCCGGCCGTGGTGGACACCACAGGTGATTACGTCGCCGATTACGTATACGCCGGCGACCTGAAGGGAAATATGTGGGTCGTTGACCTGACCAGCAACAACCCAAGCAGTTGGGACTCGAAGTACAGTAGCGGTAGCACGCCGATGCCGCTGTTTGTGGCAGTTGATGCCAGCAACAATGCCCAGAAAATCACTCAACGGCCCGAGGTGGGCAACCACCCAACGGAGTCGAGTGGCTACATGGTTTACTTCGGTACCGGCAAATATATCGAAACCGGCGACAATACCGCCAGCACCACCAGTATCCCGGTAAACACCTTCTACGGCGTTTGGGACAAGCCCTATACCGGCAGCGGTACTCCGGTCACTCGCGCCAAGCTGCTGGCGCAGACCATCAGCACCGCGACCATCGGCTCCACCTCGGTACGCACGGTCAGCAACACCACAATCCAAAACTGGGCCACTTCCGGCATCTGCAGTGCCGACGGAAGCGGTAACTGTCTGGGCTGCAGCCTCGATCTGCGCACCGGCTATACCGACTCGCTGGGGGAAAGGTCGATCTCGAACCCGGTGCTGCTCGGCGGCACGCTGCCGCGCATCATCTTCACCACGCTTATCCCGCAAAGCGATGCCTGCAGCTACGGCGGCAGCAGCTGGCTGATGGAAATCAGCCCGACCAACTGCGGGCGGCTGTCGCAAGCGGTCTTCGACATCGACCAAGATGGAACCGTCACCGGCGATACGGGCGATCTGGTCGGCGGCTCAATCCCGGTCTCCGGCATCAACCCCGGCATCGGCATCATGCCGCAACCGGTGATCCTGCGTGATCCTGCCAACGGACAGGATCTCAAGGCAGAAACCGGCTCGACCGGCGCCGTCACAACCATCAAGAATTATGTCAGTGGTCAGACGGGTGGTCGCCAATCCTGGCGACAACTCAAATGAAACCGTCTGCCATTGCAGGCAATTTCATGGAGCCTCAATTAATGAAGATACATCTAGCACGCATTCTTGGCGTTGCCGGCCTGCTGCTCGGCATCGGGCTGCCCGCGTTGGCGCCGGCCGCGGACCCGGCAACCGGCTACCCGGCCCCAAGCGCGCGCGATCAGGCGATAAGAAAAATCGGCGCGGTGTACCTGGATGAGGGCTACCTTGTCATCGAGGACCAGATATTTCTGCTCTCCAGTTCGACGCGCATCTATCGCGCCACTGGCGTGACCGGCAACCTCACGGATCTGCGCAAGGGAATGTATGTTAACATCCGGGTTACCGCGACACCGGCTTCGGCCAAGCCGGTACTCTCGGATGTCCGGATCGTCCGCTAACCGCCGGAGTGCATGTATCCATGAGAAGAACGACCGCTGGCTTCACGCTCATCGAGCTGATGATCACAATTGTCATCATCGGCATTCTCGCCGCCATCGCCTACCCGAGTTACCGGAATTACATCACGCAAACGCGACGCTCCGATGCGCAGATCGCGCTAACCCAGGCGGCCAACCAGCAGGAAAAATTCTTCACCGAATGCAACTGGTACGCCGCTTCGCTTGTGGGCGGCCGTTCCTGCGGCACCAATACCACTGGCACGCTTGGCATTTCCATCGCCTCACCGGAAAGTCACTACATGCTGTCGATATCCGCCGGCACTTTAAATGCCGCGAACTGCTCCCAGTATTCCTGTGGCTACACCCTGGTCGCCGACCCTAACAACGCGAGCGCAACCGGACGTCAGAACAACGACGGGAAATTCCGCATTGATTCCACAGGCGTCAAGCAGTGGGACAAGGCCAACAACGATGGTTATTCGTCCAAGTGGACCGATAAATAGTGGCGGGATCCCGGCCTACGGTGTAGTAGCCGGCTGCAGCGACTTCGGCAGCGGGAAATAGACGCTTTCGGACCGGCCCGCAGACTCCTCCACCTTCTCGGCCCCCAGTTCGCGCAGACGCGCGATCACCTGCTGCACCAGCACTTCCGGCGCCGACGCGCCGGCCGTCAGGCCAATTTTTTCGGCGCCCGCCAACCATTCGTGCCGAATATCCTCCGGTCCGTCAATCATGTAGGCGCGCGCGCCCTGCGCCTGCGCTACTTCGCGCAGGCGGTTCGAGTTCGAGCTGTTGGCAGAGCCCACGACCAGTACGACTTCGACCGTCTGCGCCAGCCGCTTCACGGCATCCTGACGGTTCTGGGTGGCGTAGCAGATGTCGTCCTTCTTGGGCGATTTGATGACGGGGAAACGCGCGCGCAGGGCCTCGACGATTTTCGCGGTGTCGTCCATGGACAGCGTCGTCT
>CAKKQL010000143.1 GCA_919902095.1 Acidiferrobacterales bacterium | reverse complement strand
CCATCGTGCGCCGCTGGGTCGGCAAGATGGAGCGTCTCGGGCTCGTGGTCAAAGGGCTGTGGCTGGTGGATTTCGATACCGGCGACGGTTATCTCTGCTGGCGCTATCCGGAGCTCAAGATCGGCCACTACCACGGCTACCACGAAGGCTACGACGGCCGCCGGCCACTCAGGCAGGTGGTCGAGGAATTCGATCCGGACTGGGCGCACGCCTAGGCCGGCATTGTCTGGACCGCGGGCGGGCGAGGCGGTAACCTTCCGCGGTCATTCCTTAATATATTCTCGGTTTCATGGAACTCATTCGCGGGCTGCACAACCTGAGGCCGCGTCATCGCGGCTGTGTGGCCACGATCGGCAACTTCGACGGCGTGCATCTCGGCCATCAGGCGGTTATCGGCCAGCTGGCCGAGAAGGCGCAGGCACTGCACCGGCCGACGCTGGTGATGCTGTTCGAGCCGCAGCCACAGGAGTTTTTTCAGCCGCACAAGGCGCCGCCGCGCCTGCAACGGTTGCGCGAAAAACTGCAGGCGCTGCGCCGCTATTCGGTGGACCGGACCTTGTGCGTGCGCTTCGACGCGCCCTTCGCCGCCATGGCGCCGGAGGATTTCATCCGGCGCGTGCTGGTCGAGGCGCTGGGCGTGCAATACCTCGTCGTCGGCGATGACTTCCGCTTCGGCCATGAACGCCGCGGCGATTTCGCCATGCTCCAGGCCGCCGGCCGCGAATACGGTTTCCAGGTCGTCAACCTGCACGACCTGACCATCGACGGCGCGCGCGTTTCGAGCACGCGCATCCGTGTCGCCCTCGCCGCCGGCGACCTGGCCACGGCCGAGAAGCTTCTCGGGCGGCCGTACCGCATGTGCGGGCGCGTGGCCCACGGCGACAAGCGCGGCCGCACTCTCGGTGTGCCCACGGCCAACATCCACCTGCACCGGCACAATACCCCGCTCAAGGGTGTCTACGCGGTCGAGGTCTTCGGTCTGCCGGCCGAGCCGCTCGCCGGCGTGGCCAACATCGGCAGTCGGCCCACGGTCGCCGGCACGCGCACCCTGCTCGAGGTGCACCTGCTGGATTTCGACCAGGACATCTACGGCAAATACGTCCAGGTGAATTTCCTGCACAAGCTGCGTGACGAGCAGCGCTTCGGGTCGCTGGAGGAGCTCAAGCACCGCATCCGGCAGGATATCGCCGAGGCGCGTGCGTTTTTCCGGAACTACCATCCCAGCTACTCAACGCCAAGGAGCCAAGACGCAAACAAGATTTAAAACATCCGGCAAGAAGCATTCGCCACAGAGAGCACAGAGGTAAAAACGTGTTTTTCTCGGTAATCTCTGTGTACTCTGTGGCCAGCCCTTCGTTTGAGTTTCTCCTTAAATTTTATGACGACCGACTATAAAAAGACCCTGAACCTGCCGCAGACGGATTTCCCGATGAAGGCCAGCCTCGCGAACCGCGAGCCGGAAATCCTGAAGCGCTGGCAGGAAATGAACCTGTACGAAAAACTGCGCGCCGCCGGCCGTGGCCGGCCGAAGTATGTCCTGCACGACGGGCCGCCGTACGCCAACGGCGACATCCACATCGGCCACGCGGTCAACAAGATCCTCAAGGACATCATCGTCAAATCGAAGATGCTCGCCGGCTTCGACGCCCCCTACGTGCCGGGCTGGGACTGCCACGGGCTGCCGATCGAGCACGCGGTCGAAAAGAAGATCGGCAAGGCCGGCGTGCAGGCGGAGCCGGCGAAATTCCGCAGCGCCTGCCGCGACTACGCGCGCGCGCAGGTCGAGCGCCAGCGCGAGGACTTCAAGCGCCTCGGCGTCGTCGGCGACTGGGAGCGGCCGTATCTCACCATGGACTTCGGTTTTGAGGCCGATGTCATCCGCGCCCTCGGGCGCATCCTCGCGGCCGGGCACGTCACGCGCGGCCACAAGCCGGTGCATTGGTGCATCGACTGCCACTCGGCGCTTGCCGAGGCCGAAGTGGAATACGCCGACCGTACCTCGCCGGCAGTGGACGTGCGCTTCACCGTCGCCGACGAAGCCGAATTCGTCGGCCGCTGCGAGCACGCGCCGGGACACGGTCCGATCAGCATTCCGATCTGGACCACCACGCCGTGGACGCTGCCGGCGAACCAGGCGGTGGCGCTGCACCCGGCGCTTGAGTACCAGTTGCTCGCCTGCACCGGGCCGCAGGGACCGGAGCGGCTGCTGATCGCCGAGCCGCTGGTGAAGGCGGCGATGGCGCGCTACGGCATCGAGGGCTATCGCGTGGTCGCGAACTGCCGCGGCGCCGACCTCGAAGGCGTGAAGCTCAGGCATCCGTTCTACGCCCGCGAGGTGCCGGTCATTCTCGGTGACCACGTGACCACGGATGCCGGCACCGGCGCCGTGCACACGGCCCCGGGCCACGGCCTCGAGGACTATGTCGTCGGCCAGCGCTACGGCCTGCCGGTGCACAACCCGGTCGGCGGCGACGGCAAGTTCCTCGCCGATACCGAGTTGTTCGCCGGCGAGCATGTATTCAAGGCCAACGAGCACGTGGTCGAGACGCTCAAGGCGCGCGGAAAACTGTTGCACGCCACCGCACTGACCCACAGTTATCCGCACTGCTGGCGCCACAAGACGCCGATCATCTTCCGCGCCACCTCGCAGTGGTTCATCGCCATGGACCGCCTGCGCGCGCCCGCGCTCGACGCCATCCGCGCCACGCGCTGGCTTCCCGACTGGGGTCAGGCGCGCATCGAGGGCATGGTGGCCGACCGTCCCGACTGGTGCATCTCGCGTCAGCGCGCCTGGGGCGTGCCGATCGCGTTTTTCACCCACAAGCAGACCGGCGCGCTGCATCCGGATACGGCGCGGTTGATCGAGCTCGTGGCCAAGCGCGTCGAATACCAGGGCATCGACGCCTGGTTCGGGCTCGAGCCGCGGGAGCTGCTCGGCGCCGAGGCGGATGACTACGAGAAGGCGAGCGACACGCTCGATGTCTGGTTCGATTCGGGCGTGACCCACGCCTGCACGCTCGAACGCCGCGCCGAACTGGGTTTTCCGGCCGATCTGTACCTGGAGGGCTCCGACCAGCACCGCGGCTGGTTCCAGTCCTCGTTGCTGACCTCGGTCGCGCTGCACGCGCGCGCACCGTATGCCGCGGTGCTCACCCACGGCTTCACCGTGGACGCCAAGGGCCGCAAGATGTCGAAGTCGCTCGGCAACG
>CAKKQL010000142.1 GCA_919902095.1 Acidiferrobacterales bacterium | reverse complement strand
GCGATGACCGAGCCCATGCTGTGGCCGATGAGCAGCACGCGCTCGCCGCGGGCAAGCATTTCGCGCAGCGGCGTCTTGAGCAGCTCGCGCACGCGCCCGCCGATGCCGCCGAAATTCGCGAAATAGCGCTCGGTCTCCTGGATGGCGCTTTTCACCGCCGGGTCGGGCAGCAGTGGAATCAGGAGGGGCAGGAAATCGGCGGCGGAAATCATCGCCCACGCGGCCTTGCGCCGCCACGACAACGCCTCGCGCACCTCGTCGGCCGTCGGGCCGTCGCGCGTCAGCAGCGCATCGATCCACGGCTGGTCGGGACCGAGCGGCTTCACGGCCCCGTAATACAGCGGGTTCCACGGAATCGTCATGAACATGTCCGGGGCGTTCGCAATCGCGCGCGCGGCATCGGGGTCGGCGCGGCCGACGCCGTGCACGAGACAGCGAAACAGCTGCGCGCGGTGTTCCGCGACCGGCGGCTTCAGGTTCTTGCCCGGAACGAAAATAATGCGGCGGGTAGTCGCGGCGGCCATGCGCACAAGGATACCAGCATGGCGCCGACGGCGCGCCAGAAACGCGCGGCGGCGCTTGTCATTCGGCGCTGAATCACGGACGCTATGGAGGGCGGACGCGCATGGCACCGGAAAAATACCAGGTACTGATACTCGGCCACGGCGAGATGGGCCTGGCCATGGAATACTGGCTGCGCCCGCGACATGACGTGCTGATCTGGCAGCGTCATCCGAAAGAGGGCCGGCCGCTCGACCTGTCCGCGGCCGCCGCGCAGAGCGATTTCATTCTGTTCTGTCTGCCCGCCGCCCCGCACTTCGAACTCGCCACGCGCCTCAAGCCGGCGCTGCGGCAAACGACGGGCTGCATCAGCATCGCCAAGGGCCTCGACGACAGCGGCCGGACGGCGGCGCAGGTGCTTCATGAAGTCCTCGCCGAGGACGTGCCCTGGGGCGTGCTGCACGGACCGATGATTTCGGAGGAAATCCGTGCCGGCCGGCCAGCATTCGCCGACTTCGCCAGCCTGAACCCGCAGGCCCATGAACGGCTGCGGCGGCTCTTTGCCGGCACGCCGTTCGCCATCCGCTACACTCGCGATGTGTTCGGCGCCTCCTGGTCCGCCGTGCTCAAGAACGCCTATGCCATCCTGTTCGGCATCGCCGACGGGCTCGGCCTCGGCGACAACACCCGCGGCTGGCTGGCGGTGGAGTGCGTGCGCGAGATCGAAGCCATCGTGACCGCGCTCGGCGGCTCGGCGGCCACCCCCTACGCGCTCGCAGGCCTCGGCGATCTCATCACCACCGCCACCAGCGCCGGCTCACACCACCACGAGCTCGGGCGCCGACTCGCGCGCGGCGAGGCGGTCGCGATCGAAGGCGAAGGCGTGCACACGCTCAAAACCATTCACCGGCACCGGCCCTTCGACCCCGCGCCCTATCCGCTGCTGCGGCTCGCCCACGACATCCTCACGCAGCCGCCGCGGACGCGCGAACTGATGGCGGCACGCCTCGAACAGGTGTACCGCGACGCCTGACGGCGGGCGGCGAAGCATGGGCACGGGACAAAATCAATAGTGCCGTGCCGGTGGCGCTGTGGTTAGATGACGCCGGCTTCCAACAGCGACTGTGCGCACGGCTTTGCCGGAACTTAATAAACAACAGCAGGCGGCGGTAAATCACCTCGACGGTCCGCTGCTGGTGCTCGCCGGCGCGGGCAGCGGCAAGACCTCGGTCATCACCCGCAAGATCGCGGCGCTGGTGCGGCGCCACGGCTTCGCGCCGGACGAAATCGCCGCCGTCACCTTCACCAACAAGGCCGCGCGCGAGATGAAAACCCGCGTCGCCGGCCTGCTCGACCGCAACCAGGCGCAGGCGGTCGCCATCTCGACCTTCCACACCCTCGGCCTCAACATCCTGCGCGGGAATCTCAAGCGCCTCGGCTACCGTTCCGGCTTCTCGCTGTACGATGCCGAGGACAGCCACGGGCTGGTCGCCAAGCTCATGAGCGCCTCGTTTTCCGACAAGCGCCAGCTTACCGACGAGGTGCGCTATTGCCTGTCGCGCTGGAAGAACGACCTCGTCACCCCCGAGGCGGCGCTGATACTGGCAGAAGCAAGCCGCGAAAAACACAAACAGATCGCGGCCCGCATCTACCCCGAGTACGAGACGCATCTGCGCGCCTCCAACGCCTTCGACTTCGACGACCTGATCCTCAAGCCGGTGCAGCTGTTCCGCGGGCACCCCGAGGCCCTCGGCCACTGGCGCGCGCGCATCGGTTATCTGCTGGTGGACGAATACCAGGACACGAACCTGTGCCAGTACGAACTGGTGAAACTGCTCATGGGCGGACGACCGGCGCTGACGGTCGTGGGCGACGACGACCAGTCCATCTACGCCTGGCGCGGCGCGCGGCCGGAAAACCTCAAGCACTTGCAGGAGGATTTCCCCGACCTCAAGGTCGTCAAGCTCGAACAGAACTACCGTTCCACCGGCCGCATCCTGGGCGCCGCCAATGCACTCATCGCCAACAACCCGCACGTGTTCGAGAAGAAACTGTGGTCGCAGCACGAAGCCGGCAACGCGCTGCGCGTGCTGCGTGCGCGCAGCGAGGAGCACGAGGCCGAACGGCTGGCGAACGAGATCATGTACCACAAGTTCAAGCACGGCACCGACTTCGGCGACTTCGCGATCCTGTTCCGCGAGAACCACCAGGCGCGCGCGCTGGAGCGTGTGCTGCGCGAGCGCCGCATTCCCTATGTCCTGAGCGGCGCGTCGTCGTTTTTCGACCGCACTGAAATCAAGGACATCATGGCCTACCTGCGGCTGCTGACGAATGCCAGCGATGACAGCGCGTTTCTGCGCGTCATCAACACCCCGCGGCGCGAGATCGGCCCCTCGACGCTCACGCAACTGAGCGAACACGCCGCCGAGCATGGTATTTCGCTGCTCCATGCCGCGCGCCACCCGGCCATCGATCAACGCCTGTCCACGCGCCAACTCGCCATGCTGCGCGCCTTCACCGCCTGGCTCGATGAAATCATCAAAAAATCCGGGGACGAGGAACCGGTCAAGCTCGTGCGCGAGATGCTCGCCGAACTGCACTACGAGGACTGGCTCAAGGACAGCTGCGAGGACAGCCGCACGGTGCAGCGGCGCATGGAGAACGTGCACGAACTGGTGGACTGGCTCGCGCGCCTCGCCAAACATAACGCCGGCGCCGACGAACCCAAGACGCTTGGCGAGCTGGTGGCGAAATTAAGCCTGCTCGGGATGCTGGAAAAGGACGGCGACGAGAATCCGGGCGATCAGGTCGCGCTCATGACCGTGCACGCCGCCAAGGGGCTGGAGTTCCCGCATGTGTACGTGGTCGGCATGGAGGAAGGCCTGATACCGCACCGCTCCTGCATCGAGAAATACGAGGAAGCGGCGCTCGCGAGCAAAAATAAGGGAGAGACCGAGCCGCCGGCGGCCGCCGTCGAGGAAGAACGGCGGCTGGCCTACGTCGCCATCACCCGCGCGCGCAAGACGCTGACGTTCACGTTTTCCGAGAAGCGCCGGCGCGGCGGCGAAATCCTGACCTGCGAGCCGAGCCGCTTTCTGTCGGAACTCCCGCCGGATGACCTGGAGTGGGAAGACCCTCAGGCCGAACCCGATCCCGTGGCGGTTATAGACCGGGCGGAGACCTACCTCGCCAACCTCAGGACCATGCTGGACAAGCCGAAGCAGTAATCCAGAAACTTACTCCGGCGCCTTTTCCGTTCCCGCGTCCGGTGACTGCTCCGGAACCTCGCCGGACTTCAGGCTTTTCTTCTCCAGCTTGCGCAGCCGCTTTTCTTCGTTCTTCTTTTTCTTCGCCAAATCCCGCTGACGCTTTTCGTATTGAAAATTTGGTTTTGCCAACTTGTCGCTCCTTTAGCAATACTCTTGTAGGTGTAGTCTTCCTCAGCGCGTGTAATCCTGAAAAACTCAACGCTTCCGACGGGCAATCTCGGCCTCGATTTCGGCGACCGACTCGCGCAGCCTCTTGGCGTTCTTAGGACTACGCAACAAGCGCACTGTCTCCTTCGAGTGGTACTTGCAGAAGTGGCTAAAAGGAATCGCGCCCATGAACAATCTCCGTAACTGAAGGCAAGTATACCCGAAGTTATGCCAGCGGGATGCTCCTACCGGTTGGGCAAGTTTTTCATCATGTCGTTCATGTTGAAATTTCCCGCGCCGGGCATGGTAACGTCGCCGGGCTTCTGACCGGGCTTGCAGGCACCGAGCCATTTGGCCTCGATCACCGAGCGTGCCTCCTTCATGCCCATCATCGGCGGGCTGTAGGTGGAGTAAATCTCGCCGCGATAATTCGAGGTAAAGTCGCCGCTCATGACGGAGCGGGTAGTGGTGGTCGTGTCGCCGAACTTACAGACCGATTCCGCGATCGTCTTCCCGCCCTCGCGCCGTACGCTGTTCTTGCTGCATTCCTGCTTACCTATCCCCTGCGCACGCTGCTGCAACAGGTCATCGGTCTTGGCGTCAATGCAGTGCTGCGACACCATCGGCCCGCCGCCGCGCCCGGCATCGGAGGTCATCTTGATTTCCCACAACCCGGGCTTGCGTTTGGGCATGTCGGCCTGCACGAGGCCGGGCAGAGTCAGGGCAACGATCAAAGCGGAAACAAGGTAACGCATGGCGGCCTCCCTCATGAAAATATACCGGATAATGCTTCGCCCAGTTTATTCCTTTTGTCCGGACATTAAGATCACAAACTGTGATCCTAAAACAGTCTCTACAGATACCCTCTAAATCAGAATTTGTGATTTGAGGTCGCATTTTGCGACCTCAAATTATCCCCTCGGATGATGCTTCGCATGCAGGCTCTTCAACCGCTCGCTGGCGACATGCGTGTAAATCTGCGTCGTGGACAAATCCGAGTGCCCGAGCAGCATCTGGACCACGCGCAGATCGGCGCCGTGGTTAAGCAGGTGCGTCGCGAACGCATGGCGCAGGGTGTGCGGTGACAGCGCGGTCTTGATGTCCGCAACACGCGCATAGCGCTTGATGTTGTGCCAGAACGCCTGGCGCGTCAGCGGCTCGCCGCGATTGCCGGGGAACAGCACCGGCGTGGTCTTGCGCCGGGTCAGGTCCGGACGCCCTTCGGCGATGAAGCGGTTAATCCATTTAATCGCCTCCTCGCCCAGCGGCACCAGCCGCTCCTTGTCGCCCTTGCCGATGACGCGCACGACACCTTCTATAAGGTTTACCTGCGACGACATCAACCCTATGAGTTCGGAAACACGCAGGCCGGTGGCATAGAGCATTTCGAGCATGGCGCGGTCGCGCAGGCCGCGTGGTTTGGCGATGTCAGGCGCCTGCAAAAGCTTCTCGACCTGTTCTTCGGTAAGCGACTTCGGCAACGGCCGGCCGAGCTTGGGCGCCTCGATGAGCGCCGTGGGGTCGGCATCCACCGCCTTTTCGCGAATCAGATAGCGGTAGAACCGCCGCAGGCTCGAAAGCAGCCGCGCCGTGGTGCGCGCGCCCGAGCCCTTGTTGACGCAGTGTTCGAGGTAGCTGAAGAGGTCGGCACGGGTCACGCCGACGAGTAACGTGCCGCGCGGGGCGAGCCACTTCGCCAGACCTTCGAGATCGCTCCGGTAGGCGTCGAGCGTATTCCCGCTCAGGCCCTGTTCGAGCCAGAGCATGTCGTGGAAGCGTTCGATGAGCGCCTTATCGGCCTCGTTCATGCGTCAGCAGCCAGTCCTTGATGGCAAGCGCTTTCCCGCCGGTCTTGCCCATGAAGCCGCCGCGACCGTTCGCCGCGACGACACGATGGCAGGGAATCACGACCGGAATCGGATTAGCGCGGCAGGCATTGCCCACCGCGCGCGGACCGGTCTTGAGCTGGCGCGCCAGTTTGCCGTAAGAAAGCACCTTGCCCGCCGGAATACGTCGCAATGCATTCCAGACACGCTGCTGGAAGTCCGTGCCGTCAATGGCCAGCGACAGGTTGAAGCGCAGGCGCGGGTTGCGCAGATAGGCGTGGAGCTTGCGGCAGATGTTGCGCGCGGCGGCGGTGCGCGGTGCACGCAACGGCCTGGCGCCGTCGAGAAAATCGATGTCGGCGAGCAACCCGTCGCGGAGCGTGATGCCGAGACGCCCGAAGGGCGCGGCGATTACGGCGTCGTAGGACCGTTGCTTAGCCATAGCTGTTGCAGGCTGCGCTCGATCTGGGCGCGGCGCGCCGGATCGGCCGTGGATTTGAGAAGCGCGGTATAGATGTGGCGCGCATCCGTCGTCAGGCCCGCGCGCGCCAGCACCGTGGCCGCATGGAAGCGCGCGGTCTGGCCCCAGGGGTCGTCGCCATTGCCGCCGTTGAACACCGCCGAGCGCAGGTACAGCTCGCCGGCCTCGGCATTCTGCCCGAGCGCGGCATGCGAGTCCGCGCGCCAGTAAAGCAGCTCGCGTTGCAGCGACTTCGACTCCACGCCGGCGTACAGCTTCTCAAGCAGCGCCAGCGCCTCGGCATGCCGCCCCAGAGTTTGCAGGTCGAAAACCACTTGCAGGAAATGGCGCACAAACTCGGGCGGCACCGGATTCTGCTTGTCGAGCAGCCCGCTGAGCAGCGTCTGCGCGCCGGCGATTTCACCCACGTACACCAGCGCGCGGGCACGCCGCAGCGTCCACATGTCCGCGTCCTCACCGTCGGGCGGCTCGGTGAGGTCCTTGAGCAGCGCCGCCGCGAGCTTCATGTCGAACTGCGCGAGCGCGATCTCGGCCAGGCGATAGCGCACGCTTTGCGGAACGGCCTCGGGGCCGGCCATGCGCGTCGACTGGAGATAGAGCGCGCGCAGGGTTTCGCCGCGGCCGTCTTTCAAAAGACTCTCGGCCAGCAGCCGGTGGGCGCTGGCACGAACTTCGTCGTATTCCGAATGCTGCCCGAGGAAGGCATACAGCGCCCGCGCGCGGAGCGGCTCCTTGACCGTGAAGCCCTTGGCCTTCGCCAGCCAGGCGTTGTCGTTGCCGACCAGAAGTTTGGCTTCGTTGCCGATGGACTCGGCCAACCGTTCGTAGGCGGCCCACAGGTCATCCGCCGACAGCGGGAAGAATTTTTCTGGTCCGGCCGACGGCAGCGCCAGCGCCTGTTCGAGCGCCACGGCGCGCCTGACCTCGTCGGACGCGAGTCCGGCGGCCTCGGCCTGGATCGCCAGCGCGCGGCGCTGGGCGGCGGGGTTGGTCCTGAAACTTGCGGCCAGCTTGCCGGCCTCGGTCAGCGCATCGCGCGGCTTGTAGAGCCCGGCGCGCAGGCCGGCGGCCAGGCGCAGCAACCGCGCCTCGGCACTCTCGACGGCCGACAGGACCTCGAACGCGCCCTTGTAATCCGACGCGCGCAGCAGGATTTCGGCGTGCAGCACCTGCCAGGCGTCGCTTTTAACGTTGTAATCCTGTTTGTAGCGCAGCACGCCGGCCTGGGCGTCGGCGAGATTGTCTTCGAGGAGATAACTGCGGATGACGAGCCGGCGCGCGTGCGCCACGTCCTCGGCTGCCGGTTCCTGCTGCCACAACAGCTGGCGCAGATAGCGGCGCGCGCCGGCGGAATCGGCGACCGCAAGCCGCGCCTCGGCGGCCTGCGCCAGCGCCCACAGGCGGAATGCCGGCGCCAGATCGGGCGGCTCGCCGTCCACCCGCTGGCTGAGCGCGTCCCACTGACGGCGCGCGGCATAAAGCTCAAGCCGCCGGCGTTCGAGCAGCAGCCACTGTTCGGCGGTGGCGCGCGCCTGCTCCTCGTCCAGACGCTTGAGCGCCAGGTCCAGCGCCCCGCCGCGAATGAGCACGGCGACGGGGTCGGGTTCGGCGGCCGGCGCCACGGGCATGGCGACAAGCAGCGCAAGCAGTGTCAGGACGGGCAGGAACTTCGGCATGCGCGCAAGCTTAACCGATGCGGGTACGACTTAGAATCGCTGGCGAACTGAAAACCCGCCACAGAGCGCACAGAGATCACAGAGAAAACGGCTGGGTTCCCGGCTCTCAACCCTCTGTGCTCTCTGTGACCTCTGTGGCCAATGCAGTTTACTGGTGTTCCAAAAAATAAAACGGCCGGGGGTTTCCCCACCGGCCGCTGCAACACCCCAAAATCGGTATTCCGTGGCTCAGACTTTCTCGCGGATGCGGGCGGCCTTGCCTTCGAGTTCGCGCAGGTAATAGAGCTTGCCGCTGCGCACGTCGCCCTTGCGCTTGACCTCGATCTTGGCCACCGCCGGGCTGTGCAGCATGAATGTGCGCTCGACGCCTTCGCCGTAGGAGATCTTGCGCACGGTGAACGCGGAGTTATAGCCGTGGTTGCGCCGGCCGATGACCATGCCCTCGAACGCCTGCAGTCGCTCGCGGTCGCCTTCCTTCACCTTCACGTGCACGACGACGGTGTCGCCCGGCGCGAAGGCCGGGACGTCCTGCGCCATCATGCGCGACTCGAGTTCCTGAATGATATTGCCCATCGTTGCACTCCTCTTTCTTTGGCTATCGGCGCCCAGTGTTCAGCTATCCGCTTTACCCTGTTCGCGTTTAAATTCATCGAGCAGCTTGCGCTGCTCGTCCGTCAATTCCAGTTTCGCCAGCAGCTCCGGCCGGCGCAGCCAGGTGCGTCCCAGCATCTGCTTCAACCGCCAGCGGCGGATTTGCTCGTGGTTGCCGGAGAGCAGCACCTCCGGCACCGGTTGCCCGGCGTACACCTCCGGGCGCGTGTAGTGCGGGCAATCCAGCAGGCCCGCCACGAACGAATCCTG
>CAKKQL010000141.1 GCA_919902095.1 Acidiferrobacterales bacterium | reverse complement strand
ACCGCTTCCAGGCCGGTGCCGGCACCTCGCACAACATGAACACCAACGAGGTCATTGCCAACCTCGCCAACGCCGCGCTTGGCGGACAAAAAGGCGTTTATAAGCCGGTGCACCCTAATGACCACGTCAACATGGGGCAGAGCACCAACGACACCATCCCCACCGCCATTCGTCTCGCCTGCCTGGCGAAGCTCCCGCGGCTATTGGCCGCGGTCGAGGCCATGGCGACCGAGTACGAGGCGATCGCCAAACGCGAAGCCAAAACCGTCAAAAGCGCGCGTACGCATCTGCAAGACGCGGTACCGACGACCGTGGGACGCGAATTCGGCGCGTATGCCGTGGCCTTGCGTCGCTGCGCGGGCGCGCTCAAAGCCGTGCGACCGTTGTTGTGCGAAATCGGCCTCGGCGGCTCGGCCGCCGGCACCGGGCTGAACACCGCGCCGGGCTATGTCGAGCGCGCGGCAAAAGAACTCGCGCGCCTGACCAACGAACCGATCGTGCCGGCGAAAGACCTGGCCGCGGCGATGCAGTCCATGGGCGATTTGCAGCAGCTTTCGAACGCCATCCGGCTGCTGGCGCTGGAACTCACGCGGATTTCCAACGACATGCGCCTGCTCGCCTCCGGTCCGCGTACCGGTCTCGGAGAAATTTTATTGCCGCCGGTGCAACCCGGCTCCTCGATCATGCCCGGCAAGGTCAACCCGGTGATGTTCGAGATGCTCAACCAGGTGTGTTACCAGGTGCTCGGCCAGGATCACGCCGTGGCGCTGATGGTGCAGGCCGGGCAGCTCGAACTGAACGTGATGATGCCGGCGCTCGGCTCGGCGTTGTTCGATGCCATGGATTGGCTCACGCATGCCATCCACGCCGCGACTGAAAAGAATCTGAAGGGCCTCAAGGTGGACCGCGAACGCTGTCTCCACTTCCTGCACACCAGCGTGGGGCTGGCGACGCTGCTCAACACTTCGATCGGCTACGCCGCCGCAGCCGACGTCGCCAAGGAATCCGAGAAGACCGGCAAACCGGTGCGCGACATCGTCGCCGCCAAGGGGCTGATGAAGGCCGAGGATTTCGACCGCCTGGTGACGCAGGCGGCGGTCGAGGGCAACATCAAGAAGTAATCAGGATTGCTTCCCGGCGACGGCGCACGCCGGTTCGCTGCGCCAGCCCGGCAGCACCGCCGTAACGATTGCCCCGAGCAGGGTGACGGTCCACGACAGAAAAATCCATAGCAGGAACACCGGCAGCGCCGCGAGCGCGCCGTATACCTTCTTGTAGGTCGAGAAATACACCACGAACTGCGCGAAACCGCGCTTGGAAAATTCGAACAGCACTGCCGCTGCGAGCGCGCCGATGAGCGCGTGCTTCAGGCGCACCGGAAAGTTCGGCACCACGCGATAGAGCAGCAGGAACGCCAAGAACTCGAACAGCACCGGCAGTGCGCCAAAAACAATTGCGCGCACGCCGCTAAGGGGCGACTGCTTGCCGAACAGCGGCAGCGACAGCAGGTAGGACGTCAGCCACAGACTCAGGCCGATGAGCAGCGGCCCGAGCGTCATCAGCAAGCCGTAGCCCAGAAAGCGCTGCCAGTGTTTGCGTTTTTTGGCGACGTGCCAGATGTCGTTGAAGGTCTGCTCGATCGTCGCGAGCACCATGACCGCCATGGCCACGAGCAACAGCGTGCCCCAGACGGTGAGCCGCCCGGCGTTGGCCGCGAACCGTTGCAGGTAACGGCTCACCACCTCGCCCGAGGCCGGCACGAAGTTGCTGTAAATGAATTTCTGCACCGCCTGCAGCCACGACTCGAACCCGGGCAGCGCCGAGAACACCGCGAACGTCACGGCCGTGAGCGGCACCAGCGCCAGCAGCGTGGTGAACGACAGCGCCGCCGCCACGCGTGTGCAGCGATCCGCGCGGAAGCGCCGCGCCACGAGACAGACGAAGCGCGCAACGTCAGAAATGACGACAGAAATGGACCAATGCATCGGGCGTTTCAGAATTTTCAGTAAAATAAAAACTGGCCACGGAGGTCACAGAGAAAAATCCGGCTTGTTGTCTCTCTGTGACCTCCGTGGCTAATTCCTTTTTGTTATGAATCCTTAAAAGAAAAGGGCCCCGCGCGGGGCCCTTGTTCTCGAATAATGGTACGGCGCTTACTGCGCGAGATACCGCGTGTCCGATGCCTCGACCTTGCCGAGCGACCAGGCGCCGCGCGTCTTGGCGTGCTTCACCGCGGCGTCCACGTCGCCCGCCGAGGCGTTGCGGTTGATGGTGAACACCTGCCCCGGATGAATCAGGTCGGCGTCCTTGATCTTGTCGCGGTTGGCCTTGTAGATCAGTGGCCACTGGTAGGGATTGCCGTAAATCGCCGACTTGGACGAGATACCCCACAAGTGGTCGCCGCGCACGACATTATAGGAATCGTCGGCCTTGCGCGTGTCGGCCTTCGGCGCCATGGGCTCGGAAATCGCCTTCGCCTCGGGTTCCTTGGTGCTGGCGCACGCGGTTACGAACGCGGCGGCGGTGAGGGACAGGAAAATCTTCGTCATATTGTTCTTCATTTGTGCACCATCTCCAATAATTGCTGTTCTATGTGACGGCGAGCGGTACCGCTGTTTTTGCTTCTTCAATCAAAAGTTAGCACCCGCTTTGATAGGCTGTCAAGGAAAGTGGAGATAAAATACCGCCCGCACAGGCCTTTTTGGCGCCATTCGGTATCTTGCCACACGGAGATGACATGCCGGTGACCCTCTATCACAACCCAAAGTGCGCCAAGTCGCGCGCCACCCTGAAACTGCTGGAGGATCGGGGACTTAAGCCGCGGGTGGTCGAGTACCTCAAGACGCCGCCGTCGGCGACCGAACTGCAGCGCCTGCTCGGGCTTCTGGGCCTGAAGCCGCGCGCGCTGCTGCGCACGAAGGAACCGGAATACAAACAGGCCGGGCTCGACAACCTCGAACTTCCGGACACTCAGATCATCCGTGCCATGATTAAGTTCCCGAAACTGATCGAGCGGCCAATTGTCGTTTCCGGCAAGAAAGCCGCCCTCGGGCGTCCGCCAGAAAACATTCTTAAGATTCTCTAGAATCTCTAACAAAATGAATGGACAGGATTAATGGTTTTGTGAATTAAAAATCATGTTAATCCTGTAAATCCTGTCTAAATTCTTTCTTTTATAGTTAATGGGTTCCTGGTTACAGAGAACACAGAGTCCGAAACCCGAATGCCAGATATTCTCGTGCTCTATTACAGTCGCCACGGCGCCGTCGCCGAAATGGCGAACCACGTGGCGCGTGGCATCGAGACGGTGCCCGGCGCGCGGGCACGCCTGCGCACGGTAGCGGACGTCGCGCCGAAAACCGAAGTGGCCGCACCGGCCGTGCCGCCGAGCGGCGCGCCGTACGCCACGCTCGACGACCTGCGCGAATGCGCCGGACTCGCGCTCGGCAGCCCCACGCGCTTCGGCAACATGGCGGCACCGCTGAAATATTTTCTCGATACCACCAGCCCGCTGTGGATCTCCGCCGGCCTGGTCGGCAAGCCAGCGGCCGTGTTCACCTCGACCTCCAGCCTGCACGGCGGCCAGGAGAGCACGCTGCTTTCGATGATGCTGCCGCTCTTGCATCACGGCATGCTGATCGTCGGCCTGCCCTATTCCGAGGCGGCGCTGATGCGCACTACCAGCGGGGGCACGCCCTATGGCGCCAGCCACCACGCGGGCTCGAGCAGCGACCTGCCGCTCACGCGCGACGAGCAGGAACTCTGCCGCGCGCTCGGCAGGCGGCTCGCCACCGTGGCGCTCGCGCTGCCGCGTGCGGCTGATTGACAGTGCGCCCGCTCGCGCTCGCGTCGTGGTTTGCGCTGCTCGCGCTCTCGAT
>CAKKQL010000140.1 GCA_919902095.1 Acidiferrobacterales bacterium | reverse complement strand
TCCAGGCGGTGCCGGTGCCGAGCGCGATGAGCGTGTCCATGTTGGCGTTGTGCGCACGGAACGACTTCCACGCGCCGATGAACATGTGGCCGGCGGCATAGACCAGCACGAACAGCGAGGCGGCGGCCACCGCCAGCCAGAACGGCAACGCGCCGGGCGCATCCACGTGCGGCAGGAACCCCAGCCACTCGGCGGCCATGAGCGGCGCGCCGACCGCCGCCGCGACCATGAACTTGCGCAGCAGCCGGCGGTAGTGCGCCATCTCCGCCGCTTCCTTTTCGGATTCGTCGTCGAGCCCGCGCAGCACCGCCGCGTCATAGCTCGCGGCGCGCACGGCGGTAATGAGCGCCTGCGGGTCCACCGTACCTGTCACGGTCGCCGTATGCTCGGCGAAATTGACCGTGGCCTCGGTAACACCGGGAACATTCTTGAGGGCGTTTTCGACCGTCGCGACACAGCCGGCGCAGCTCATGCCGGAGATGGACAGGCGTGTTACCTCGGAAATCTGGCTCATGCGTTGGCGAATTAGAATTTGCTGAAACGATTATACAGCCCGGCCCGAGTCCTTTGACTTGTATCAAAGCAGGCGGCGCCATGATCGGCCGTAATGCTTGCTGTATTCGTGCGATTCCCGCCGTTTTCCCGCAAACAGACAAGGAGGGCTTGCCATGAAAACGATTACGACGTTCGCCATGAGGGCCTGGTTACCGTTGCTTGCCCTCGCCGCACTCCTCGCCATCGTCGCTCCGCCGGCGTCGGCGGCCGAAAATGCGGCATTCTGGAAGTACCAGGCCAAGGGCGACTTCAACGAGGTGCTGACGCATCTCAAGCACGGTCTGCTGGCGGCGCAATTCCAGATCACCGCCGAGGAGAACCTCTCCAAAGGTCTCGAAAACAACAAGCACCTGTTCCCGAAGGACAAGTGGAACACCATCGGTTTCGACAACGTGACCGCCGTCCACTTCTGCTCGGTGGTGTTCAACCAGGAAGTGTTCAATGTCGATCTCGACTGGTCGGTCCTGTGCCCATTCAAGATCGTGGCCTACACCACGAAGAGGGCGCCCAAGGACGTCACGCTCGTGATGGTGCGGCCGACTTTCATCATGGATAAGGACAAGAACGCGAAGGCCAAGGGGGTCGGCAAGAAAATCGAGGATCGGATCGTCGCCGCCATCAAGGAAGGCCTGATGCACTGAGCACCGCGCCTCGGCCTGGCGGCATCCGGGCCGAGCGTCGTGTCATGCCGGCCGTCGAACGCACGCTCTTCATCCGGGCCGCGCCCGAGGCCGTGTTCGACCTCATTGCACGCGTCGAGCACTTCCCGCAATACAGCCCCGCGATCCGCGAGGTGCGCGCGCTCGGGCGCGATACCTACCGCTGGGTCGTGAGCGTGGCCGGTTTCGCTCTCGACTGGGATTCCGTAGTGACGGAGAAGACGCGCCCGGCGCGCTTCGCCTGGCGCTCCGTGCGCGGCATCGAGAACGGCGGCCTGTTCCGCCTGGCGCCGGCGGACGGCGGCACCGAGGTGCGCTTCACCATGGAGTATCGCCTGACCAACCCCCTGCTGGAGCGGATCATCGACGCCATCGCCGCGCCACTCATGGAGCGCGTGGCCGGCGAAATCCTCGAACAGGTGCGTCGGCGCACCGAGAACCCGGACGCAAGAACCGCGAACTGAATGGCGCGCGAGCCGGCGGTGATTCAGTCATCCTTGAGCGCTGCGGGATAACCGGCGTCGCCCAGCGTCTGCATCACGACCTGTGGGTCAACGCTGCCGCGGACGGCGGCGGTGCCGGCCTTAAGATCGAACTCGGCCGAAACGTAGCCCGGCAGCTTCGCCAGTGCCTCAGTGGCCTTGGCGATGCAGCCGCCGCACTTCATGTCCTGAACGCGGTATCGGGTCTCCGTCATTGCAGGTTACTCCTCGCTGAACCTGCGACGATTGTACCGCCATACACGGCGACTCAGAAGGTCAGGTTCATATCCGCGATGATCACCGTTTCCTTGTAGTACTTCGCCGGGTCGGCGACCTTGACGCCCTCGACCAAGTCGCGCGGGGTCATGCTGAAGAGCGACAGGTTCAGCGGACAGGCAAGCACCGTGGCGCCCTCGGCGATCAGCATGACGAACAGGTCTTCGATGAGCGGCAGCCCCATTTCGTCCATCTTGTCCATCACCGCCTTGCCGACCTCCGGCGGCGCGTCCGGCAGGCACGTGAGCGTTTTCACTTTCTCGCGATGCACGGCATTGATGCCGCGCGAGCCGAAGAAGATCGTCACCTTCGAACCTTCCCGCAGGAGGCTCAGCGCCGTCATCAGGGCATTGAACACCTGGCACAGCTCGTCGTGAAAGCACATGACGGACACATTTTTCGCGATCTTGGCCATGGGGCGATTCCTTCTCTGCTGATTTCAGGTTCGCATGCGCCGACAACCGTCAGGATCGCGCCCAAGTGAAGGTCGCACGGATCGCGCGCGCCGCGCTGGGCAGGCGGATGCTCAGCTTGATGCGGTACGGACCGGGGCCCGGCATGTAGAAGTAATTGCCGTAGGTCATACCGTCCGCGATCACCATCGGCTCGAGCTTTTTCTCCGCCTTGAAGCGGCCGGGGCCGGTGATGGTGGCGGTCACCGTCATGTCGCTCAGGCGCTTGCCGGTCTTCTCCTCGAACAGCGCCACCATAATATGGTTCTCGCCCACCGGCGCGCCGCCGTGCATCTGGCCCTCGGGGTGCGCCGGCGGATGGCCGCGCACGAGCTGCGCCGGCATGATGCCGAAATAGATCGCTACCCCGTCGACGACCTGACGGTAAGACGACTCAGTCGCAGGCGCACTGCCGGGTGCGAACCCCAGCGCTGTCGCCAACAGCCCGGATAACAACATATAACGAACAGGTTGCCTCATAAGCTGCCCCTTGTAAGCGTACTACGCTTGCCCAAGTTGGTTACCGATCAGCTTGTCCCGCACGCGTTCAAGCCTGGCGTGCACCTCCTTGGCCAGTTCGCCGACCGCGGGGTTGTGCTCGCCCCTTCCCTGGGGCTCACCCCTCGCGGCTACGCCGCTCGGGGTCGAGCTTTTCCTTCATAGTCTTCTTGACGTCGATGTCGGTGAGCACGCCACAATTCCGCCGGGAGCGGAATTGGACGCGCTTTAGCGCGCCCCGCAGGGGTGCGCGCCACGGATGGCGCGCATCAAAGCCCTCGGTCTTGAGCGCCTCGGTCACGCGCGCCACCACCTTGTCGAAACTGTCACGAACCTGAACATTGAAACCGTACGCAACGCCTCCTTCTGGTCTTGGTTGGGAATGCGCGAATTCAGTGGCGATGCGACCCGCCGCCCGGCGGCGCCTCTTTGGGCCGCGCGTATTTCTCGGGTTGCGAAGTGAACGTGCGGTGACACGCCGTGGAACAGAAATAGTACGTCACCCCCTGATACTCCGCCTTTGCCGCCGCCTGTTTCTGCTCGATTTCCATCTTGCATACCGGATCGACTGTCATGGTCTGCCTCCTCGTTACGTGACGTCAGCGGACGTCCCACTGGAAGCTCCGTGTGGCGACACCGCCGACGCCGTTCAATCGAAGCTCGATCGTCCCGTTCCGGCCATCGGGCGCACGGAACCGCAACATGCCCTTGCGGTGATGGCCGCCGGGCGGGTCGCCGTCCCAGCGCAGCGGCGCGTACCTGCGCCCCTGTGCGTCCACCAGCACGGCGAACTGCGCCGGATCGCCCGTGAGCACGGCCGTGTGCGTGTCGAACACGATCTCGAAATCCCAGGTGGCAGCCGCTGGCGCAAGTTTCCCCGGCGTAACCTTCACGGTGACGGCGCCTTCGCGGCTGACTTGGGGCGCCAGCGCGGAACTCCCATACGCCATCGGTATCGCCGCTGCCAACACTGCCGCAACAATCAGGTCACGCATCCGTTGAGCGGTTCCGCGTAGTAATTTCATGCGTGCTGCGCCATCTGGGCCATGTGCCGCGACGCGAGCCACAGCTTGCGCCCGACATACACGACGCCCGCGACGTTGAACGCCAGCCCCACCCAGAAGAGTTCAGTCTGGTACTGCGCGACAACGGCAATAAAGCCGGTGGCGCCGAGCACCGGCGCGACATTCGTGAGGTAGTGCGCACAGCACGAAACCATGGCCGCGGTCGAAGTGCCGCCGGACACCGCGACCATCTTCCCCGAGGCGTCGCGGTGACGGGCGATGTCGCGCAGGCGCACGTACAGGCCGATCTGCACCCCGAAGCCCGCCGCCAGCGCGACGATGAAGTACCAGAACGCGGCAAACTGATCGAGCATGAACGCCCAACCGGAAACAGCCGCGACCACAACCACGTAAACGACGAGCAGCAGCGCCGCCGCAGTCAGCCCAAACAGGGCCGGTCGAAGGAATTTCTCGCCTGTCATGTCTCCGCCAAGACCGTCAGCCCGTCATCGGCCCATGAGATATTTGACCAGCGCCGCGATGGCGAGGATGAGCACGATCCAGAACAGGATGCCCATCCAGCCCATGCCCCACCAACTACCCATGCCGTCGTGCCACATCGCTCAGCGCCCCATCATGCCCGGCCCCATCCCGCCGCCGCGCTGGCCGGGACCGCCACCCGTGCCGGGCCCCATGCCCATGCCGCCGCGACGCCATGCTTTGAGCTGCTCCTGCTGCTCCTTGGTGAGCACCGCGCGTGCCTTGTTGTTGGCCTCGATGCCCGAAACGATAAGTTGGCGCTTGAGGTCGAAGATTTTGTCGTACACCGCGCCGATCTTCTTCGCGTCCGGCGTGTCGGTGTCGTGCAGGTCGCGCAGCTTCACGGATTCGTCCTCTATTTTTCCGTAGAGGTCGCGGTTCTTCTTGCGCTGCTCGTCCTCGATCTTGCGGACCTTGGCACGCTGCTCGTCGGTGAGGTTGAGCATCCCCATCGGCCCCATGCCGCCACCCATGCCCATCATGCCCATGCCTCCCATGCCGCCACCCATCATTCCCCCACCCATCATCATGTCCATCATGCCGCCGCCCATCATCCCCATGCCGCCCCCGCCCATCATCATGCCGGGGCCCATGCCCATACCGCCGCCGGCGGCCTGGCGTTCCTGCATCATCTTCTGCATTTCTTCCTGACTCATGCCGGGGCCCTGGGCGGTCGCCGGCGCGGCGAGCAGCAGCGCGGCGGCCACAGCCGTCGCCAATAACGACATTCGACGCATCACGATATTGCGTTTCATGACTTACCTCCTATCAGTTGCTGGAATTTACGGATATCCGGCAACCCGTAGTGGGATTCGCCGGCAACCACGGAAATGCAAATCCACGCCGCGGCCGCGGCGCGGTGAACGGCGGCTAAAGAATCAGGCGTGCGTGACGCAGGTAGAGCGCGACGGGGGGAGAAGCGGAAAGATGGAACGGCCGCCATGCCGTGGCAGCCGCTGGCGAGGCACTCGGGAGGAAGACAAGCGGCGTCGCCAGCACGACCTTGGCGGTCGACGATGATGTATCGTCGACCTTTGGTGGCACGGCATCGCTGCGGTCGAGCCAAGTGGCGCAAGGATCGCCGCTGTCGGGCGCTTGCGAATCGGCGTGCGCATCGGGTACCTGATCGTGGTTTGCCACCGCCGGCGCCGGCGCGGCGTTTGCCATGCCGACGATGTCGCAACAAGGCGTGAGCGCGAAGGTAAGCGACAACACCATCCACGCGGCGAGCAGACGTGCACCCCACGGCGCGCGTGCGCTCCGGCTGCGCATGCGCAGCAGACTGGGGGTCGTTGGGACACGGCGCGTGTGTTGCCTGGGCATGGCGGAAAGATTATGCCAACGCGGTTCCGGGACTTTGACACAGGTCAATATCGATTGACCTGCTCCGGGTGCGTATAGCGCCCCTGCCCGCGCGGCATCACGGTAAATTCCGCCCCAGGCGGCGCACGATCAGGATCATCGCCACGGGCACGATAAGCCATTGAAGCAGCGGCGCAAGCCCGAGCCCGGCGACAAGCGGCATCGCCGCCGTATAGGCCCAGTTGCCGGCACGGTAAACGTTGTACCACTCGCTGAATGCAGTGAACGCGAGCCCGACAGCGAGCATGGACGTGCCTGCCGGCCACGGCCGGCGTTCGGGCCAGTACAACTCGCGAAAAACAATGGCCGTCAGCAGGTAAACGGTAACGGTGATGAGGACATCG
>CAKKQL010000139.1 GCA_919902095.1 Acidiferrobacterales bacterium | reverse complement strand
GCGACTTGAGCACGGCGAAGCCGGCTTGCTGCACGCGCCGCTGGTGCACATGCCCCACGCGCGTCAGCTCACCGAGGATATCTTCGCCGAGCATCAGGCTGTGCTCGATGGTTTTGGAATGCGACATGTCGAGCAGCACGCGCGCCAGCGTGTCGTCCTTGTCGCCGAGGCTCACGCCGCCGATGAGGTCGGCGGCGTTCTCGCGGTCGGCCAGGTGGCGCGCCATGGCGCTGCTCGCGCCGCGCTCGGACAGCGCGTACACTGACGACCCGCGCGCCTGCCGGCCCGGCACGGCGTCGGCGTGGATCGAAACGAACACGTCGGCGCGGTGCTTGCGCGCCTTCTGGAAGCGGCTGCGCAGGCCGACGTAGTAATCGCCGTCGCGGATCAGCACCGCCTTCATGCCCGACGTCTGGTTGATAAGACGCGCCAGCTCGCGCGCGACCGCGAGCGTCACATCCTTCTCGCGCGTGCGGTAGCGCCGCCCGAGGGCGCCCGGGTCTTCGCCGCCGTGGCCGGCGTCGATCGCAATCGTGAGGGTGTGTGGGCCAGGGCGAGTCTCCGGCACCGGCACCGGCCGGGCGGTTTCCTCGGTGCTGGGTTTAGTCTCGTCTTCAGCCTGGCGCGCATCATATAAATCCACCACCAGGCGGTGACCGTACGGGCCGGCGGGTTTCAGCGCGAAGCTGCGTGGCCGGACCTCGGTCTTGAGATCGATGACGATACGCAGCGTGTCGCCTTCCGGCTTGCCGGTGCGCACGGCGCCGATGAGCGGGTTGGCGGCATCCGCCTCCGGCAGCGGGCCGGTCAGCCGCGCCCGGTCCATGTCGATCACAAGACGATGGGGATCGGCGAGCGCGAACAGCCGGTGTTCGAGTGGCGCGCTCAGATCGAACACCAAACGAGTATGGTCCGGCGCGCGCCACACGCGCAGGTTCTGGACGGTCACGGCGTCGGCGCCGGCAGCGGCGGTGGACAGGCCGGCAAGCAGCAACAGCAGCAGCCGCGTCCAGTACGTCATAAACTGCCGAGCCATGCTTCGCCTTGTGGGGTATGTGCCGTCAATTGCACGCTGCGTCCGCCGTTTGCCGGCTGAATCATAACGTCCACGTCCGGCGCCGGCAAAAACCCGCCGGCGCGCTCGGCCCATTCGACGACGCACAGGCCGGGGCCGGCGAGATAGTCGCGGATACCGAGGAACTCCAACTCCTCGGGCGCTTTCAGGCGATAGAGATCGAAGTGGTAGAGCTGCCGGTCATTAAAACGGTACGGCTCGACCAGCGTGAAGGTCGGACTCTTCACGCTGCCGGCGTGTCCCAGCGCCTGCACCAGCCCGCGCACCAGCGTGGTCTTGCCGGCGCCGAGCGGGCCGTTGAGCGCAATGAGCCGCAACCGGCCGAGCGCCGAGGCGAAGCGTCCGCCGAGCGCTTCCATGTCCTTCTCGGTGGCGATGTGCAGCAGGCGTGGCGTCACGGCTGTGCGAGCCTGTTGATGCCGGCGCGCACGTGCAAAAGCAGATCCGAGGCCAGGAGACCGATTTCGCCGCCCGCGGCCGCAGCCTCATCGCCGGCGCGCGCGTGCAGCCACACGCCGAGGCGCGCGGCGTCGCGCGCCGACAGGCCCTGCGCGACCAGCGCGGCGATGATGCCGGTCAATACGTCGCCCATGCCGGCGCTCGCCATGCCGGGATTGCCGGCATCGCACAGGCCGAAGACCGCTTCGCCCGCGCTACAGACCAGCGTGCCGGCACCCTTGAGCACACACACGCCGCCGAACTTGTCGGCAATCGCGCGCGCGGCGGCGAACCGGTCGGCCTGCACGGCGTCGGCCGTGGCCCCGAGCAGGCGCGCGGCTTCGCCGGGATGCGGCGTCAGCACCCAGTTATCGCGCCGCGCCGGCTCGGCAGCCAGCCAGTAAAGCGCGTCGGCGTCCACCACCAGCGGCCGGCGCGCCTCAAGCGCGGCGCTGAAAAGCCTGCCGCCCCACTCCCCGCGCTGCAAGCCCGGCCCGACGGCAATCGCCGTCGCGCGCGCCACCAGCGGCGCGAGGTCAGCGGCATCGTTCACGCCAAACGCCATCAGCTCCGGGCGCGCGCCATTGACCGTCGCGGCATGCGCCGGATGCGTGGCGAGCGTCACCAGCCCGGCGCCCGTGCGCAGCGCCGCTTCGCCGGCGAGGCGCACCGCCCCCGGCATGCCGCGGTCACCACCGACCACGAGCACATGGCCGAAATCGCCCTTGTGGGCATTGCGCGCCCGCGGCCTGACCGCGCCATGCAGATTGGCAGCCGTCAGCCGCTCTGCCTGCGGCGCGATGCCGGCATAAACCGCCGCCGGCACACCGAGATCGTCAAAATAAATTTCACCGCAACACGCCGGCCCGTCCGCCGTAAACAGGCCGGTCTTGAGGCCGATGAAGGTCATCGTGGCATCGGCGCGCACCGCCGCGCCCAGCACGCGCCCGCTGTCGGCCTGCACGCCGGAGGGGATATCCATGGCCAGCACCGGCAGGCGTGCATGGTTGATGGCCTCGATGGCCGCGCGCCAGGGGCCGGTCACCTCGCGCTCAAGCCCGGTGCCGAATAAGGCGTCGACCACCACCTCGCAAGCGGCCAGCCGTTCGGCCGCAAACGGCACCGGCCTGAGGCCGGCGGCCTCGGCGGCGGCGCGCATCGCGGCGGCGTCGCCGCTTGGGGCATCACCTATATATAGGAGTGTCGGCGCGAGGCCCGCGGCCTGCGCCAGCCGTGCCAGCACGTAGCCGTCGCCGCCGTTGTTGCCCGGACCACAGACGACGGCGATCTTCCGCACCCGCGGCCAGCGCGCGTGCAAAAGTCCGAAGGCGGCCGCGCCCGCGCGCTGCATCAGGGCGGCGCCGGCGAGGCCCGGCGTCTCGATGGCACGCCGCTCGATCTCGCGCACCTGGGTGACGCGGTAGAGGGATTCGGGCAGGTTCATGGCGTCTGGCTCATAAGCTCAAGGTATATGATAGGGCCAATGACACCGCTACGAAACGACACGGCGCGCGCGGAAGCACGGACGCCGGACCTCGTCGAACTCGCGCGCCGGGTCAAAACCTGGGGACAGGAACTCGGCTTCCAGCAGGTCGGCATCGCCGATACCGACTTGAACGCGGCCGAGACGCAGCTGCTCGACTGGCTGGCGCAGGGACGCCACGGCGAGATGGCCTACATGGCGGACCACGGCACGCGCCGCAGCCGGCCGGCAGAGCTGGTGCCCGGCACGCTGCGCGTCATCAGCGTTCGCCTCGATTACTGGCCCGAAGCGGCGGCCGACGCGGAAGCCATGCTGCAGCGGCCGGATGCCGGCTATGTCGCCCGCTACGCGCTCGGGCGCGACTACCACAAGGTCCTGCGCCAGCGGCTGCAAAAACTCGCGGACCGCATCGAAGCAAGCGCCGGTCATTTTAATTACCGGGCATTCACCGACAGCGCGCCGGTAATGGAGAAACCGCTGGCGCAAAAAGCCGGCCTCGGCTGGATCGGCAAACACACCAATCTCATCCATCGCCAGGCCGGCTCGTGGTTCTTTCTGGGCGAACTCTACACCGACCTGCCGCTGCCGGTGGATGCGCCGGCGGCGGACCACTGCGGCACCTGTCAGGCCTGTATCGAT
>CAKKQL010000138.1 GCA_919902095.1 Acidiferrobacterales bacterium | reverse complement strand
TGTGCAACCAGCAACTCAATACAAACCTGAGCCGCGAACAACTCAACGACATCGTCAAATACCTGAACGAGTCGTTCTACAAATTTCCCTAGGGAAGCTCTGATTTATATGATTACTCGACGCAGAGGCGCAAAGGCGCAGAGAGAAACTTCAGGGATATCAAACAGAAAAACCTCCGCGTCTCCGCGTCAAAAACTTCTTATTCAGAGGTTTCCTAGCGCCCAAGGCGAGTGGTCTTTCAGCAATGGGCACATACCCGCTAGGATAAACATATTACATTGAGCGCATTTGCCGCCGTCTCCGAGTGGCCGCCACCGCGCGTGGCGCAAGCGCTTTCGGCGGTGGTGGCCCGGTGACTCAGAGAGCGTTGTTTCTTGTGGCGACCCGGCGCCTCCCTTCGAAGGGGTCGCCCTGCGCCACGGGAGCCGGCGGCTAGCTGGAGACAACCATGACGGACCTGAAAAAACTTTCGTGCAAACCCTGCGAAGGCGGTACCCCGCCGCTCGACCGCGCCACGGCCATGAAACTGCTCGCTCAGGTTCCCATCTGGTCGTTGAATGACGCCGCCAGCGAAATCAGCCGCACCTTCCGCTTCAAGAACTATTACGAAACCATGGCATTCGTAAACGCACTGGCATGGGTCGCGCACCGCGAAGACCACCATCCCGACATCGAGGTCGGCTATAACCGGGCCCATGTGCGCTTCAGCACACACTCCGTAAAAGGACTGTCGCAGAATGACTTCATCTGCGCCGCCAAACTCAACGTCCTGTTGGGAGAGTAAGCTGAGTCTTTGCCACGCAGTGGCTGCGCGCTAGACTGAACACCGAATGCGTTCGCCCCCGTTGCCACAATCCCTGCCGCTCTGGTTCCTGATTCTGCTTGCTAGCGCCTGGATTCTGCCGGGGCTCATCGGCCACGAGCCCTGGAAACCGGACGAGGCCTACAGCTTCGGCCTCGTGTACCACATCCTCCAGACCGGCGACTGGGTGGTGCCGACACTCGCCGGCGAGCCGTTCATGGAAAAACCGCCGCTGTTTTATCTCACCGCGGCGTTGTTCGCGAAAATATTCTCCGCGTGGCTGCCGCTGCACGACGGTGCGCGTCTGGCCACCGGTTTTTACATGGCGTTTACGCTGCTCTTCACCGGCCTCGCGGCGCGTGAACTGTATGGGCGCGCAACCGCGGCAATCCTGGCGCTGCTGGCCTGTGTCGGTCTGGTGCCGCTCGCGCACCTGCTGATGACCGACATCGCGCTGCTCGCGGGTCTCGCCCTGGGCCTTTATGGTCTCGCGCTGGGAATGCGCCGCGCCGTCGGCGGCGGTCTTTGTCTCGGTACCGGCGCCGGTATCGCCTTCCTCTCCAAGGGGCTCCTCGGTCCCGGTCTGCTGGGGCTCACGGTCCTGCTGCTGCCGCTGTTGCATCCGGTGTGGCGCTCGCGCAGCTACGTCATCGGCCTGCTCGTGGCGGGCGCCGCGGCGCTCCCCTGGGTATTGGTGTGGCCGCTGGCGCTTTACCTGCGCTCGCCAGAGCTGTTTGGTATCTGGCTATGGGATAACAATTTCGGACGCTTCCTCGGTTCCAGCGGATTGGGGCCAAGACAAGAAACGCTGTTCTACCTGCGCACATTGCCGTGGTTCGCCTGGCCATCCTGGCTGCTGGCGCTGTGGGGTCTGTGGCGAATGGGGCGTGACGGTCTGCGACAACCCGGCGTACTGTTACCGCTCACTGCGCTGACGGTAATGCTGCTGGCGCTGATGGGCGCTTCCGACGCACGCCAGGTCTATGCTCTGCCGTTGTTGCTGCCGTTCGCCCTGTTGTCCGCACGGGCCATGGATCTCCTCTCTGGCCGAACGGAAATCATGTTCTACGCTCTCGGCGTCACGGTCACGCTGATCGCACTGTTGCTCCCATGGGGGATATGGATTTCTCTCATGCAGGGAATCGTACTTTTTACCGTGCTCGATCTGCCGCCCACGGTTTTTTCCTGGTCCACCACGATTGCCATTCTGCTCAGCGTGGGCGGCTTGTTTACGCTTTACGCCATGCGGCAGCGACGTGAACGCGCGCTGACTGCGTGGGCAATCGCAGCAACATTGTTCAGCGGTCTGGTGATGACATTGCTGCTGGACACCATTGATGGCCAGAAAAGTTACCGCAACACCATGACTTCCTTTAAAAACGCACTGCCCGCCGCCTATGACTGTGTCACCAGCGAAGGTCTGGGAGAACCGCAACGGGCAATGATCGAGTACTACGCCGGGGTCCAGACCCTGCGCCGGGCTGTACACCCCGATGCGAAATGTCAGCTGATGCTGCGGCAAGAATGGGTAACGGAACCGCCCGCCTATGATTCACGGCAGTGGCGTGTGTTATGGGTGGGCCAACGGCCCGGTGACACCAAAGAAAAATTCCGCCTGTATCAGCGTCTTTGATTCCGTGTCTCACCGCACACTGATCGCCTTTACATATCAGGGCGAGGAATTGCTGCCGCCCGCAGGTCAAACCCGATGCGGACTGCAAGGAACCGGATGATTTCACGCTGTGGCTGGCGCCGGCGAAAGGCTATGTGCCGGCCAAACTCGAACGTCGGCGCAAGGACGAGGCCACGACGATGATTCTGCGCGAAGCGCGCGGGCTGTAGTTCACTTCTGTCTGGTAAATAAAGATTCCTGGCGTCTTTCCCGCTGTAACAAGAACTAAAAACCGGTAAACAGGAAATCCAACGCGCCGATAATGTCGTCCCGACGCGATTTGAGGGAACCGACTTTATCGCCCAGCACCTCGACTGGCACGCCGGCCAACTCGACCGTGGACATCACTACTTTCGCGCCCTGGATCGTGAATTGGGGATTCAGATGCGCCGCAGGTTTACGCATTTCGCTGGCGCGGACCAGCGGAACGACGACGCGTGTGACCAACCCCGAGAGCAGATCGGACTGAACATCGAGTAAAAATGGAATGGACCGGCGGGTCCGTGGATTACGGTTACGACAGACGTCGAACTGCGCCATTAGAACCGGCGCAGCCCATCGCTGTAGGCACCGCGCTTCTTGATACGCCGGTTATAGTCGTCCAACGACTCACGGTTCTTCTCCAGCCAGTCCCGCTGACGGGACTCACGAACGATCTCCGCCAGACGCTGCTCGAGGGCCTGCGATAGGTTGATATTGAGCGCTCGCGCCTGTCGCAACAGCTCGCTGCTGACGCTCAGGTTAGCGGATTTCTTGGATGTCGCAGGATGATGCGGAATGCCCATGGCCTTTGCCGTATGCACGTTCTAATGCGCACAGTATATGCGCATTATACGGGCACCGTAAAGTCACTCTCAGGCCGACGCCGGTCAAGCTCGAACGTCGGCGCAAGGACGAGACCACGACGATGATTCTGCGCGAAGCGCGCGGGCTTTAGCCGACCCAGCCTGTCAAAACGGCCACTCTCCGTGGACTCGCGGGCAGTCGTTGCAAGCTGTATCTCATAGAGATACGCTACAACGCGTGATCAGGAGCTTCCGGCACAAGGGATTGCGGCGCTTTTTCGAGGCCGGCTCAAAGGCCGGTATTCAGGCGGCGCACACCGCGCGACTGCGAATCATGCTGACACGACTGGACAGCGCGCAGCGGCCGCAAGACATGAACGCCTCCGGCTGGAAGCTTCATCCGCTCAAGAGCGACCTCGCGGGTCATTGGGCAATATGGGTGGATGCGAATTGGCGGCTGACGTTCGCATTCGATGGAGAAGATGTGGTCCTGGTGGATTACCGAGACTATCACTGAGGTAAAAGCAATGCGTATGCACAACCCGGCGCACCCAGGCAAGGTACTGCGGGAGTTCCTGCCCCCGAACATGACCGTCGCCGAAGCCGCCAGGCGGCTGAAGGTGTCGCGCGTGCAGCTTTCGCGTCTGCTGAACGGTCGCGCGGCCATGACTGCGGAAATGGCGATCCGCGTGGCGCTATTCACCAACACTGCGCCTGAGTCGTGGCTTAGCAATCAGATGCAGTGGGATCTCTGGCGTGCCGGCCGGCGTCGGCGGCCGGCTATCGCGCGCGCAGCTTAAACGGGCGTCGCCCGCTTCCGAAGCGCTCCGCTCCCAGACATTGCCGGCCGTGTCGTAAAGGCCGAAGCGGTCAAAATCGCGGATAAAGGATTCAGGCCTCGCGCCGGCCGGCCATGGCGCGTGCCAGCGTGTTGCGGTCGGTGTATTCAAGCTCGCCGCCCACCGGAACGCCATAGGCAATGCGCGTCGCCTTGATGCCGCGGGCGCGGACCAGTTCGCCGATGTAATGCGCCG
This sequence comes from Acidiferrobacterales bacterium, assembly GCA_919902095.1. The sequence continues at coordinate 179 of CAKKQL010000138.1, read as the reverse complement.
TGGCCTCGCCTTCGGCCGTGGGGTTAGTCGCCAGCACGACCTCTTTGACGCCGCCCTCGTCGAACAATTTCTCCAGCCGTGGAATGCCGATGTCCTCCGGACCGATGCCATCGAGCGGTGACAGCCGGCCCATGAGTACAAAATAAAGCCCCTGGTAGGCGCCGGATTGTTCGAGCGAG
>CAKKQL010000137.1 GCA_919902095.1 Acidiferrobacterales bacterium | reverse complement strand
TGGCCAACCTGATCGTGATCAATCCGTTCGAGGTACCGGAAGGCAAGGAAAAACAGGCTCTGACGATATGGGGGCAGTTTGCCGAGTATTTCCGCGAGCAACCGGGTTACGTATCGACCCGGCTGCATCGGGCGATCAACCCCGACGCGCGGTTTCATCTGGTGAGCATCTCGGAATGGGCCTCGGCGGACCAATTTGCGGCGGCATTGCAAAACCCGGAAGTCAAAGCGATCGCGGCGGGGGCGATGGCGGACCTGAAGTATTACCCGGGCCTTTACGAAGTGATACGGGCCTGATCGCTACCCGGCGATCCAGACGAATCGATCGGTCAATAACAAGCGTTGGAGGATTCATGACCATTGCTTATTGGTGCGTGTTCATTGCCGCCGTGCTGCCCTACGCCCTGGCGTTGTCGTGGCGACTCGGCAATCCAGCCTACGGCCTCGCCGCCAACCGCGCACCGCGGCGCTGCGCCGAAACGCTCACCGGCTGGCGCCTGCGCGCGCACTGGGCGCACCTCAACGGGCTCGAGACCTTCGCGCCGTTCGCCGCGGCCGTGATCGTGGCGCACCAGTTGGGCGCGCCGCAGGCGTGGCTCGACGCCCTGGCTGTCGCCTATATCGGCTTCCGGCTGGTCCATGCCGGTTTTTACCTCGCCGACCTCGGCGTGGCGCGCTCGCTCGCCTTCGGCGGCGGTGTCGCCTGCACCGTGGCCATCTTCTTCTCGGCGCTTTAACCGTAAACGACAACCCAGGAGGGCAAGATGAAACTCTATGGACATCCGTGGTCGAGCAACGCGCGGCGTGTGCAGATGCTGTGCGAAGAACTGAAAATCCCCTACATGTACGAAACCGTGGACCTGATGCAGGGACAGCAGTACACGCCGGAGTTCCAGGCGCTCAACCCGAACTCCAAGGTGCCGGTAATCGACGACGACGGTTTCGTGCTGTGGGAGTCGCAGGCGATCATGCGCTACCTGGCCGACAAGCGTAAGGCCGCGACCTGGTATCCGACCGAGCCGAAGGCGCGCGTCGTCGTCGAGCAGTGGCTCGACTGGAACCAGACACGGCTCGGCCCCGAAGCCGGTAAGATCATGTTCAACACGCACTTCGCCGGCGACCAACGCGACGACCGGGCGATCGAGAACGCCAGGAAATGGCTGCTCAAGATTCTGCCGGTGATGGATGGTGTGTTGAGCAATCAGCCATACCTGTGCGGTGAGCACATCACCCTCGCCGATCTCGCCGCCGTCACCAATGTCTGGTACCTCGATCACTGCCGCCACGACCTGACGCCATATCCGAACATCGGGCGCTGGTATACGGCGCTGAAGGCGCGTCCGAGCTTCGCCGCAACTGCGCCCAAAACGTAAAACCGATGGCCTATGACGAAAAGCTCGCCGGGCGCGTGCGCCAACTGCTGCGCCGTAAACCGGCGCTGACGGAACGAAAGATGTTCGGCGGCATCTGTTTCATGTTGCGCGGCAACATGTGCTGCGGCGTGCTAGACGAGGAATTGATCGTGCGCGTCGCGCCCGAGGAATATCCGACGGCGCTGGCGCGGCCGCACGTCCACGCCCTCGATTTCACCGGCAAGCCCATGAAGGGCTTCGTCGTGGTGCGGCCGAGGGGCTGCGCCTCGGACCCGGCGCTCAAGGAGTGGGTGTCGCACGGCGCGCGCTTCGCCCGCGCACTGACGCCCAAGGCAAAGCGTCGCTAGCCGAACAGCAGCCACTCGGGTACTGCGGGAACAACGCGCCTCTTTCAGCCCTCAGCCTCCCCGGTCGTCATCCGTGCCGGGTTGGCCCGGCAACTTGCCGAAGGGATGGTCGATGGGCGTGTCCAGATAGGCCTTGCGGGTCTCCTCAGACTCGAAGTAGATGGTCAGGATTCCATCGTCGATATGCGGATGGCTCGTCCGATCCATGATGTCGCGGCCGGTGATCGGATCGATGGTGTTGACCATGTGCTCCGGCTCGTGCAACCGATGGCTCTGTTCCTGATCACGCGATAGCGGATCGGCGACGACCCAATTGATGGCATCGAAACTGAGGGCGGTATTGCGTTCGCTTGCAGGTACGGTGTTCATGGCGACCTCCTTGATCGAACCTACGACTGTGTGTTTCCCGGGAGGGCGGCCTTGTAAATACTCAAACCCGGGCAGAGGCCCCGAATATACTCCCCCGCGCAACCAAGGCACTGAATTGCGCAGTCCTTGTAGGGCTATCGCATGCTTAACCCGCGCGGAGGCGGGCTATAAGATTTATAAATATGCAGCCTTTCGTCGTCAGGAAATTCACTCCGGTCCGCCGGTCGCGGCTTCTGCTTCAGCGCCCTCGCCGCCGCGCGCGCGGATGACGGCGATGAAGTCCGCGCCGTAGGCCGCGAGCTTGCGTTCGCCCACGCCGGAGACGTGCGCCAGATCGCTCAACGTCTGCGGCCGGCGCGCCACCATTTCCGCGAGCGTGGCGTCGTGGAAGACGACGTACGGCGGCACGCCCTGGGCCGCGGCCAGCTCGCGGCGGCGCGCGCGCAGGGCGTCCCACAGGCGTTGGTCGGTCGCTTTCGTGAACGGGCCACGCGCGACGCGCGCGGTTTTGGTCTTTTTGGTCTTCCCGGGTTTGGCGTCGCGGCGCAGCCACAGCCGCTCTTCGCCGCGCAGCACCGGCCGGCTCAAGTCGGTGAGCCGCAGGCCGCCGTGGCCTTCGAGGTCCACGGCCAGCAGGCCGCGGGCGATGAGTTGGCGGAAGACGCCGCGCCATTCTTGTTGGCCCAGCTCCGTGCCGATGCCGAAGGTGGTGAGTTGGTCATGGCCGAAGCGCTTGATGCGTTCGTCGTCCTTGCCCAGCAGCACATCCATCAGGTAATTCACGCCGAACCGCTGCCCGGTCCGGTGCACGCAGGACAGCGCCTTCTGCGCCGGCACGGTGGCGTCCCAGGTTTCGGGCGCTTCGAGGCAGGTGTCGCAGTTGCCGCAGGGCCGCGGCAAGGTCTCGGCAAAGTACGCGAGCAGCGCCTGGCGGCGGCAGCTGGTGAGTTCGCACAGGCCGAGCATGGCGTCGAGCTTGTGGCGCTCGACGCGCTTGTGGGCGTCGTCGGACTCGGAACGCTCCAGCATCTGGCGCAGGGTGATGACATCCTGCAGGCCGTAGAGCATCCACGCGTCGGCCGGCAGCCCGTCGCGCCCGGCGCGGCCGGTTTCCTGGTAATAGGCCTCGACGCTCTTCGGCAGGTTGAGGTGCGCGACGAAGCGCACGTTCGGCTTGTCGATGCCCATGCCGAAGGCGATGG
>CAKKQL010000136.1 GCA_919902095.1 Acidiferrobacterales bacterium | reverse complement strand
CCCATCGACAGCCCGCATTTTCGATCCCCGAAAAAGCAAGGGCCTCCGAAGAGGCCCCGCGCCCTGTGAACTGTGTCTTGATTTTTCGCTGCTTCGAGCATAGCTTTGGTTTATGGATTACCGCCAGATCATCACCATTTTGCCCGGCAAGCGAATGAGTCGGAGCCAGCCATGAGCACCGCCAAACAGGAAGTCGAGTCGTTGCTGAAGAACCTGCCGGACGACTGCACGCTGGAGGACATCCAGTATCACCTCTACGTCATCGAGAAGGTGCAGCGCGGCCTGGAAGCCGCCGACCGTCAAGGCGCGATCAGCCACAAGGACGCGGAAGAACGCCTGGGTAAATGGATTACCAAGTAAGCTGGTCCCCGGAAGCGCTCGAAGACGTTGATGCCATAGCGACCTACATCGCGCGGGATTCCACCTTTTACGCCGCCGCGGTGGTTCAGGCCATTCTGGATGCGGCACGCACGCTCGAAAAATTTCCCTTTAGGGGCCGGGTTGTCCCCGAGATCGCTCAGGATGCCATTCGCGAGCGGTTTGTCTACAGCTATCGGCTCATCTACCGGGCGCGCGATGACGAGGTCACCATCGCGGCCGTGATTCATGGCAGGCGCTTGCTCAATCCAGTGGTTGATCGAATCACCCGGAGTTAACGGCCAGTGAAGGAGAAGGTGGGTAAATCCGCATCCGCCGGGGTGGAAGAAGCCATACGCTCCCACCTGAATGCGATTGAAACCGGCGAGAATGTACGGATCGTTTACGCCTGCGAGTCGGGCAGCCGGGCGTGGGGATTCCCGTCCGCCGACAGCGACTACGACGTGCGCTTCTTGTACGTCCAACCGGCGGAGTGGTATCTGTCCATTGACGAAAAACGCGACGTCATCGAGCGCCCCGTCGAGGGCGGGCTGGACATCAACGGCTGGGATTTGAAAAAGGCCCTGCGGCTTTTCCGAAAGTCGAATCCGCCGCTGCTGGAATGGCTCGGGTCGCCGATCGTCTATCTCGAAAAGTATTCGGTCGTCGCGCGGATGCGGGAGCTGGCGCGGGTCTGTTACTCCCCGTCCGCCTGCCAGTACCACTACCTGCACATGGCGCGCGGCAACTTCCGCGAATACCTGCGCGGCGAGATCGTCTGGATCAAGAAATACTTTTACGTCTTGCGCCCGCTGTTGGCGATGAACTGGATCGAGCAGGGGTTAGGCGCCGTCCCCACCGATTTCAACGTGCTCTTGGACAAGCTCGTTATCGAGCCGAATCTTCGGGTGGAAATCGAACGGCTGCTTTCCGCCAAACGTTCCGGGGCAGAACTGGACCGCGGTCCGCGAATCGAGCCGATAAGCCGGTTCATCGAGCGTGAACTTGAGCGCTGGGGAAAACAAAAAATTGTGAGCCACCGGCCAACGGATTTCACGGACAAGCTCGACGCATTATTCAGGGAAAGCCTGGCGGAAGTCTGGCTGCAATAGGCGCGAACGCGCAGGATAGGCGCAACCCATCGGCTTTCCTGCGTACACGCATCCAGGATGCCAGCGCGAAAACAAGGCCCAAGACAGTGACTTGCACGGCGGCGGTATGTCGAGAGATTCGCCGAGCGGTACGAGAAAACCCTGTCCACGACCGCCGCCCAGGTTCGCAAGGCACCGCTGGCGCCCCAGGATCGGCAATTCATGTTGGCGGCTCTACAGCAGCAGCAAACGATATTCCGTGGCCTCACTCGGGGCGGGATGGAGTGGGAGTAACCATGTCAAAGTTCCGATACCCCTTGGACTTGTGGTTTATACCTGTTAAGGTATACTTAAAAAGTGGCGAATCACCAAGAGAAACCCCTCGCCTGAATGGGGAGCAGCAAAAGGGACTTGATGGCGCTGCCGGTGAGCGTTCGCAAATTCTTCGGTCATGCCTTGGATTTTGCGCAGTGTGGTGAACAACACGATGCGGCCAAGGTTCTTAAAGGCTTCGGGGGTGCGGGTGTCTTGGAGGTCGTCGAGGATGACCCCGGTGGGACGTACCGCGCCGTTTATACGGTCAAGTTTAAAGAAGCGGTTTTTGTGTTGCATGTGTTCCAGAAAAAGAGCAAGCACGGAATTGCGACACCCAAGCCGGACATGAACATCATCCGCGAACGTCTGAAGATCGCGGAGAAGGTTACACAGGAGATGCGCGATGAAAAAGCGAAAGATTAAGGGCGTCGAAGTTGAGCTGGGTTCCGGCAATGTCTTTGCCGACCTTGGCTTGGCCGACGCGGACAAGCTGAAAATCAAGTCGGGCCTGGTGATTGAAATCACCAAGGCTGTGCGCCGACTGGGTTTATCACAAGAGGAAGCGGGGCGCCGTATGGGCTTGCCTCAACCAAAAGTCTCCGGCCTGTTCCGTGGAGAGTTTACAAACGTATCTGAGCGCAAATTGATGGACTGTTTGAACCGGCTAGGTTACGACGTTGAGATCAAGGTTAAACTGGCCGCCAGGCGCACGGGGCATTTGAGGCTGGCCGTCGCGTGATTTTAAGGGCCGTCACCGTCACGAACCCGTGACGTTCTTTTACTGGACAGAGGACGAACCGAATCATGCGCACTATCGGTCACCGCAAAGAGCCTCCGATCACCTTCTCGGCGTCCGCTGCGCTGTTGGTGGAAGGCGCTCGCTTCAACGACGAAACCCACCGCCTTCCGACGGGCGACACAACCTTCATTCCGAAAGGCGTCTATCGCTTTAAGACCCCTGAAGAAGCCGACCGCCACGATCTTGATTGTGTGGTAGCTGGCATGGTGCAAATCGCCCTAAGGCGTTCCTGATGGAAAAGTACAGTCGGCCGGCCACCCTGGAAGACCTCAAGACCCTGATTCGAGCCCTGAATGAGTATGGCGCCGATTACCTGCTGATCGGCGGCTACGCCCTGTTCGCCCACGGCTACCACCGGGCCACCACTGATATAGATGTGCTGGTGCCAGCAACGCAGGAAGCGGGAACAAAGGTCCGCGAAGCCCTGATGGTGCTCCCGGACCAGGCGGCCAAAGACCTCGACCCGGCTTGGTTCAAGGAAGGTGAGAACATCCGGGTCGCCGACGCCTTCGTGGTGGACATCATGCTCAACGCCGGCGGTGAGACCTACGAAACATTGAAGCAGTACGCTGAGACGGTCGATCTCGACGGGCTGCCAATTCGCACCGTGAATCTGGAAGGTCTGCTTCGCACCAAGCAGACCACGCGGGGCAAGGACGTGGCCGACCGCATCATCCTAGAGCGCGCGCTAAAGATGTTCCAAGAGCGAAACTCTTAGAGCCTCTAACAAAATGAATATGATCTTGAACCGCCAGGACGCCAAGGTCGCCAGGAAAAGCGATTCGTGAAGGTTTCCCTCCCTGGCGTTCCTGGCGTCCTGGCGGTTGATTTCATTCTGTTAGGGTTTCTTAGGGCGCCGCTCCAAGAGACGATCGAAAATGCGTAAGTCGGAGAAACAGCTGCGTTCGCGCGATGCCGCGCGCAACATCGGCCAGGAGCTACTGCACGCCGCGCGCGAGATGAAAGTCGGTCGCCGTGGGCGCGTCCACAAAGTAGAGGTGCCGCCCCTGGTAGCGGCCCGGCTCAAGTCGGGCCTCTCGCAGGCACGGTTTGCGCGGCTGCTTGGCGTATCGGTACGCACCCTGCAGGATTGGGAGCAGGGCCGGCGCGAGCCCTCGGGTGCCGCGAAGACGCTTATTCTGATCGCCGCCAAGCGACCGGACGTGCTGCGCTCGTTGGCTGCATGAACCGGCGCAAATAAACAAATAAAGGGACGCCACCTTTTCCATTTGACAGCCCACATCTTCGATCCCCGAAAAAGCAAGGGCCTCCGAAGAGGCCCCGCGCCCTACAGTCGAAACTGCTCAGGATTTATTTCGCAAGGCTGATTTCCCGTCGTTCGCCGACAGCCTCGTTGACGACGACAAAGCTCCCCTCATCTTCGGCGCGCAATTGCTCGTTGGCGTTCAGCAACTCGATGCCGTATACCGTTCCGTCGGGCGCGATGTCCACATTCAGTTCGTCGCTGACGCGGATGGTTTCCACCTCGACCTTTTTCTCGTGCAGCCGGATGTAGGCGATGTTGTAGCGCGGGTCGTAGGTAAGTTTCATGGGTCGCTCTCAATTTTTTGCCGACTCCCGCAATTTTTCCAGCTTGATGCCGAATTTGACCTTCCCGCGCAGGCTGCGCAGCTTGGCGTAGG
>CAKKQL010000135.1 GCA_919902095.1 Acidiferrobacterales bacterium | reverse complement strand
CTCGCGAAAAACAATGGCCGTCAGCAGGTAAACGGTAACGGTGATGAGGACATCGCCCAGCAGACAGTGCAGAACATAGGCCGCAATGCGGCCGCGGTCGGGGTCGTCCCAGAGGGTATAGAGCGGGAGCTGTGCGACCTCCCATAGCCCGTGCAGGGGCAGCGCCAGGATGGCCCAGGTAAACAGCGGTCGCAGGCGATGACCGCTCATGCACACGAAACAACTACTATATAGTTTAGGTAAACACACGCCCTGATTCTCTGTCCATGGCCGACGCCACGCCACCGCTCGCCCGCGCCCTCCGCGCCCTGGTTGTCATCGGTACCCTGCTGACGGTCCTCGGCATAATCGTCACCGCTGGCTGGTTGTTGCGCAACCCCGCCCTCGTGCGCCTCGCGCCCGGTTATGCGCCGATGGTGTTCAACACCGCGCTCAGCTTCGTGCTGCTCGGCGTCGCACTTGCGATACCCCAACCCGTGGCGTGGCGCGGGCGCGGGCAGTCATTGCTCGGTGTCGCCGTCGCGGCACTGGCAACGCTGGTGCTGGCGCAGGACATGTTCTCGGTCGAGCTCGGCGTGGACCGGGTCTTTGGCGCCGACTGGCTCAACGATCCCCGCCCGCACCCCACGCGTATGGCGCCGACCACCGCCATCGCCTTCGTGCTCGCCGGCATGGCGCTGGTGTTGACCCGCTCCCGGCGCGGCGGTCCGTTGCCGTACCTCATAGAACTGATGGTGTACGGCATCGGCCTCATCGGAACCCTGGCGTTGTGTGCGTACCTTTTCGGGATCGATTTCTTGCGCAGCTGGTATCCCTATCAGCGCATGGCGCTGCATACCGCCATGGGCCTGATGCTGCTCAGTTTCGGATTGTGGGTCAATCTGCGCCATAGTCGCCAGTTCCGCGAACAGATTGCGGCCAAGGAGGACTTGCGGATACTGCACACTGGCGGCGCCGTGCTCGCAATCACGGCGATCGTCACCGGCATCGTAAGCTTCGTCGCGTTCGAGCGCCAGCTCGAGACGACGCTGCGGCGCGGGCTGGAATTGCTGCTGCAAAATCGCGTGGACACCTTTCACACCGCCATCGAGCAGGGCGCGCACATCACGAACGCCATCGCCACCCGGCCCGCGATCCGGCGCGAGATGGCGCGGCTACGCGCGACGCCGGACCGCGCCGACGCGCTGGCGTTCCTGGATCAGGCCGTCAAGAGTTTCTTGCCGCTCGGTTTCAGCGCCATCGCGCTTTACGATCCCCGGGGTCGGGCGCTGGCCCAGGTCGGGCGGTTCGCTACCGAACCGTCGTTTCGCGTGGACCTGCCGGATCCCCCGGGGGCGGAAATTCTCTGGGCCAATGGCCTGATCCTGCGTGTGCGCCTGCCGATCTCCGACAACGGCCAGCGCCTCGGCACGGTCGTCGCCGAACGGCGGCTGACCCAGGTCGAGCGCCTGATCGAGGATATCCGCGGGCTCGGCGAAACCGGCGAGATGGCCGTGTGCACCGCGCGCGGCGACAGAATCGCGTGCCTGCCGACCCGGCTCAAGCCGGAAACCTTCGTCATCGAGAAACGCATGCGCGGCCAGTTGCTGCCGATGGGCCACGCGCTTGCCGGCGAGAGCGGCGTGATCGCAACACTGGATTACCGCGATGAACTGGTCATCGCCGCGTATAGTCCCATTCCGCGCACAGGGCTCGGCTTGGTGGTGAAAATGGACGCCGATGAATTTTACCAGCCGATCCGCGGACAGTTATGGTACGGCCTGCCCCTGGTGATCGGGCTCATCACCGGCGGGCTGATGCTGCTGTGGTACCAGATTCATCCGCTGGCGCGCCGGCTGGTGCAGTCGCAGGAGGAAATCCGCGCGCTGTCGCTGACCGACGAACTCACCGGCCTGCGCAACCGCCGCGGTTTCCTCATCTTGGCCGAGCCCGAGCTGGCGCTGGCACGGCGCATGCAGCGGCCGATGTTGCTGTTCTATGCCGACCTCGACGGGCTCAAGAGCATCAACGACACCTTAGGACACACCGAAGGCGACCGCGCCCTCCGCGACACGGCGGCGGTATTGCGGCGCACGTTCCGCGACGCGGATATTCTGGCGCGGCTCGGGGGCGACGAGTTTGCAGCGCTGGTCTTCGGCAACGACGAAGGCAGCAGTGATGCTATCGCCCGGCGGTTGCAAACGAACATCGAGGAGCTTAATCGCACCACGGACCGGCGTTACCATCTGGCGATGAGTGTCGGCACGGTGCGCTGCGAACCCTCCTCTCGCGTTCCGCTCGACGAACTGCTGGCGCAGGCGGACACGGAGATGTACCGCATCAAGCAGGAGCGACGCGCGGCGCGGAAGAACCGAAGCGCGGCTACTTCTTGCCGGAGTCGCCCAGCAGATACTTGATGAGCGCAGCAATGATTAAAATGATGATGATCCAGATGGCGATGCCCATGTACGACTCCGGTAGGTGCGTCTGTCAGCTGCGGGGCGCCGTGGCCCGCTCCCGACTGCCCGGCTCCCGCGGCACTTGTGCGTCCTTGATCGTCGCGGCGTTGGCCTTGTGCCACTTCTCGTAAATCTCCGCCGGCCACAGCGCCTGAAACCAGGTAATCACGTCCTCGACTTCCTGCTCGTTGACCCGCCCTTTCCACGACGGCATGACCGGCACGCCGTCACGCTTCACGCCGTTCAGAATGATCTCCACCAGCTCGGCCTTGGTGCGCTTCCACTCGTTGCCGCTGCCGTTCAACGGCGGCGCCGCGGCCACCTTCGGGTTCTGCCAATCGGGATGGCCCTGCGCGTCCGGCCCGTGACACTGGCCACACTGCTCCTGGTAGACGCGCGCGCCGCGCATCATGCCTTCCAGGGAAGACAGACGGTCAGTGGGAAGTATCGGCTTGGCGGGCGGTGGCGCGGACTCCTCGCGGCCGCAGCCGGCCAGGAGCAACGCCAACACTGTCATCCAGATACTGGAGCGCTTCATGCACCCGTTGCGGTATTGACCCGAGGTGCGCCCATGATAATGCCGGTGTGCCACAAATGGAAACCGGGCGGCGCCGGGCTGCTAGTGCCGGACCAACCCCCGCCGCGCCTTCTCGTCCATGAGCGCCCAGCTTTTATAAACCTCTTCCGGCCAGCGTGACTGGAACCAGGCGATGACCGCCTCGATGTCCGCATCGCTGAGTTTGTCCTTCCACGCCGGCATGCCGCCGCCGAGTTTCAGCGTGCCTTCCTTGATGGTCAGCACCAGCGCGCTCTTGGGATGGTGCCAACCGTGGCCCTTTTCATCGAGCGGCGGCGGCGGAAATTTCCCGTCCGCTCCCTTCTGGCTCCAATTCGGCGCGCCTTCAGCATTGGCGCCGTGGCAGGCGACGCAATTCGCCTTGTATATTTCGGCGCCACGGGCGACCAGCCTGGCGTCGAGCCCGTGCGGAGCGATCGCCAGCGGGGCAACCGACACTGGTGTGCCACCTGGTTTTACCGTCACCAGGGGCTCACTGCAGGCGACCAACAACAGCACCATTGGAAATATATAAATTGATTTCATTGTTCCGTTCTCCTTGTTCCGTTCTTTAAAACCAGAAGCGTAAGCCCGCCACCACCCGCGACTCCGACGTGCGCTGCCCCTCGGCGCGGGCGAAATCGGCGCTGCCGCCGTACTTGTTGCTGCGTTCGATGCCGATGTAGGGCGCAAACTCGCGGCGGATTTCGTAGCGCAACCGCAGCCCGAGCGCGGTATCGGACAATCCCGAACCGCGTTCGCGCTGGGTATCGCTTTTTCCATAAAAATTCGCCTCGAAGCGTGGTTGCAGGATCAGCTTCTGCGTCAACAGCAGTTCGTATTCGGCATCGAGGCGCAGCGCGGTGCGCCCGTTCTCGCCGACATAGGCGGTGGCGTCGATCTCGAACCAGTACGGCGCCAGCCCCTGGATACCGAAGGCCAGCCAGCGCCGGTCGGGCTTGAGGCCGCTGTCGTAGCGCACGCCGAGTTGCGTGTCCCAGTACGCGGCCACGGCATGACCCCAGAGCAGTTCGGTGCGCGCGTCGTGGAGCTTGCCGCCATCCACCTCGCCCTCGGCCTTGAGCACCGCGCGGTCGTAGTCGCGTCCGAACCAGCCCTGCAGCTCGTAGGTCGTAAAGCTGCTGTCGCGCGTGCGCGCCGATTCGAACCGGTCCACCATGAGTGAAGCGAAACTCTGCTCGTCCCCCATGCGCAACGGCCGGGACGGGTCGAGAGTGTAGCCGCCCGAGTAGGCGTGCGGGTCGCGGGCATCGGGTGGCGGGTCGCCGCCCTGCATGGACCCGTGGTCCATTCTGCCAGCGTCTTTGCCGGCGCCGCTCCCGGCGGCTGCCTCCGGTGGCGCATTGCCGTGACCCATTTTGGAGTGATCCATCTGACTATGATCCACATCCGGCTTCATCGCCGGCGCTTGCGCCCACACTGACGGTGCGCCGAACGCCAACACGGCAATCAGCAGACCTGCTCGTGAGTTAATCATCGCTACGTTCTCCATCACCCGGCTAATCGCGTTCATGCCACCACCACCTCGCGGAACATGCCCGAGTCCATGTGCAGTAACAGGTGGCAATGCCAGGCCCAGCGCCCGAGGGCATCGGCGGTGACCAAGAAGCTGATGCGCTGCGCCGGCTGGACATTGATCGTGTGCTTGCGCACCTGAAACGTGCCGTCGGGACTTTCGAGCTCGCTCCACAACCCGTGCAGATGCATCGGATGGGTCATCATGGTGTCGTTGTGCAAGATCACGCGCACCCGCTCGTTGTGACGAAAATGCACCGGCGTGGACTTGCCGAATTCAAGCCCGTCGAACGACCAGGTATAACGTTCCATGTTGCCGGTAAGGTGCAGTTCGATCTCGCGCTCGGGCCCACGTTTGTCGAGCGGCCCGCCGACGGTGTGCAGGTCGGCATAGGTCAGCACCCGCCGGCCGTTGTTGCGCAGGCCGATACCGGGGTCGTCGAGGTTGGTGCGCGGCGTATCCACACGCATGTCTGTGCTCGGGCCGTATTCGGTTTTGGCGTGGCGCACGCGCGTGCTCGCGCCAGTCGTCGCGACCGCAGGCATGGCGTGCTTGGCCACTTCCGGCGTCCTGCCTCCCGCGGCACTTGTACGTCCATGTACGTCGCTGTGGTCCATGGCCATGCCGCCGTGGGCACTGTGATCCATGGCGGCACCACCGGGCGCGCCGTGATCCATCGTCCCCATCATGTCGCCCATGGTGAGCGGTTCGGGTTTGTCGAGCGTCGGTACGGCGGCGACCATGCCGGCGCGCGGCGCGAGCGTGCCGCGGGCATAACCCGAGCGATCCATGGCTTGAGCGAAGATCGTGTAGGCCTCGTCGCCCGGTGTCACGATCACGTCGTAAGTCTCGGCCACGCCAAGGCGGATTTCGTCCACGGTCACCGGTTCGACGTTCTGGCCATCGGTCTGAACGACCGTCATCTTGAGTCCCGGGATGCGCACATCGAAAAACGTCATCGCGCCGCTGTTGATGAGGCGCAGCCGCACCCGTTCACCCGGGCGGAACAACCCGGTCCAGTTATCCGCCGGCGCGGTGCCGTTCATCAGGTAGGTGTAGGTGTAACCGGACACGTCGGCGAGATCGGTCGGGCTCATGCGCATCTGGTTCCACATCTCGCGCTTGTCGAGGGCGGCCGACAGCCCCACGCTGCCCACGTCACGGAAGAAGTCGCCCGCCGTGGGTTGATTGAAATTGTAGTAATCGCTCTGCATCTTGAGCTTGGCGTGGATGTGATGCGGGTTCTCGTCCGACCAGTCGGACAGCTGCACCACGTAGTCGCGGTCGGCACTGATCGTCGCGCCGCGTGCCGGATCGATAATGATCGCGCCGTACATGCCGGTCTGCTCCTGCATGCCCGAATGGGAGTGATACCAGTAGGTGCCGGTCTGCTGCACCTTGAAGCGGTAGACAAAGGTCTCGCCCGGGGCAATGCCCTTGAAACTGATGCCGGGCACGCCGTCCATCTGGTACGGCAGCAGGATGCCGTGCCAGTGGATGGAGGTGTCCACCTTCAGGCGGTTCGTGACCCGCAACGTCACCGTGTCGCCCTCGCGCCAGCGCAAAGTCGGGGCCGGCAGCGAGCCGTTGATGGTGGTGGCCAGGCGCGGGCGGCCGGTGAAATTGACCGGTGTTTCCGCAATCGTGAGATCAAACTCGGTACCGGTAAGCACGGGCGCCGTGCCGACAGCCGTTCCGGCTGCCTGCCCGGCCCGGGCCGGTTTGAGCCAGGGTGACGCCCCCAGCAGGATGCCGCCCGCGGCCAGGCCCTGGAGGAACCGCCGGCGCGGCAAGTTCGGCAGGACGAGGCTGGATGGGTAAATGCGCTTCATCTCGGTTTGTCCTCTTCAGTTAAGTCAGACCGCGAGCCCACGGGCTGCGCGAGTCAAATATCAAAAGTCAGGGTCGCGCACGAACGCAACCCGGCCTCCGCACGCGGCGGAGGCCGATCAGTGTGACAGGGGATCAGGCGGCCGGAGGCCGGTTGTGCACCGCCGCCACGAGACGATCGTGGAGGCGCAGCACGATAGGGGACTGGACGGCGTGGCTACGAACTGAAGCGACCGGCAAAACAAACGTGACGGTGAAACATTGGGCGCAGGTGGCGCAGCATTTGCCGCTGCACTGGTCGTGCTGGTAACAGCCAG
>CAKKQL010000134.1 GCA_919902095.1 Acidiferrobacterales bacterium | reverse complement strand
TCGTGCTGCTCGGCAACCTGCGCGCGGCGCTCACGGTGGCGTTGATCCTGCCGCTGTCGGTGTTGTTTACGTTCCTGATGATGCGCCTGTTCGATGTCTCCGCCAATCTCATGTCGCTCGGCGGGTTGGCCATCGCCATCGGCATCCTGGTGGACGCGGCCGTGGTGGTGGTGGAGAACATCCACACGCAGCTGGCGCACGCGCCCAAGGGCGTGAGCCGGCTGCACCTCGTCTACCGCGCGGCGGCCGAGGTCGGCGTGCCGGTGCTGTCGGGTGTGCTCATCATTGTCATCGTGTTCCTGCCACTGTTCACGCTCAGTGGCCTCGAAGGCAAGATGTTCGCGCCGCTCGCGCTGACCATCTGCTTCGCGCTCGCGGGCTCGCTCCTGCTCTCGCTCACCGTCATCCCGGTGCTCGCGAGCTTTCTGATGCGCCCTGGCGCGCATGGTGAAGACCGGGTTCTGGCGGCGATCAAGCGCGTCTATCTGCCGGCGATGCGCTGGGCGCTTGCCAAGCGCAAGACCGCCGTCGGCGGCGCGCTCGTCGCGCTCGGGTTCGCCGCGGCGCTGTTTCCGTTTCTCGGCAGCGAGTTCATGCCGACCATGGACGAAGGCTCGACCGTGGTGATCATCGAGAAGAAACCGGACATCACGCTCGAAGCCTCGCTGACTGCGGACGCACAGTACCACCAGGCGATGATGGAGCTGCCCGAGGTCACCGGCGTGGTGTCGCGCACCGGCGCCGACGAGCTGCGGCTCGACCCCATGGGGCTCTACCAGACCGACAACTTCGTGCTCGCCAAACCGCGCCGCGAATGGACGCGCAGCTTGGCCGAGTTCCAGGAGGAACTGCGTAAAAAGCTCGAAGCCTTTGAGGGCATTGAGCTGGCCTTCACCCAGCCGATCGACATGCGCGTGTCGGAGATGCTCTCCGGTGTGCGCGCCGCGCTGGCGATCAAGGTCTACGGCGACGACCTCACGGTGCTGGAGGAAAAGTCGAAACAGATTGAGGAGCTGGCCGCCAAGGTGCCGGGCGCAGTGGACATCGTGCGCCCGCCGGTTCTCGGGCAGCAGTACCTGCAAGTCGAGATCCGCCCGGAGTGGATCGCGCGCTACGGAATCAAGGTCGAGAACATCAATCGACTCATCGAGACTGCGGTCGGTGGCAAGGTCGCGACCGAGGTAATCGAGGCGAGCCGGCGCACCGGCGTACTGGTGCGCTTCCCGGAGGCGGCGCGCACCACCCCGCAGGCGCTGGCGCGGTTGCTGGTCGAGACGCCGGGTGGCGCCAAGGTGCCGCTTTCGATGCTCGCCGACATCCGCGAGGTGGATGGTCCGGTGCAGATCACGCGCGAAGCGGGCAAGCGCCTGGCGGTGGTGCAGGTGAACGTCGAGGGACGCGACGTGGTCAGCCTCGTCGGGGACGTGCGCGCCGCCATCGAGCGTGAGGTCAAGCTCCCACAGGGCTATTACGTCGAATACGGCGGCCAGTTCGAGAACCAGCAGCGCGCCGCCGCGCGCCTGGGCCTGGTCGTGCCGGTGTCGGTCGCGCTGATCTTCTTCATGCTGTTCTCGACCTTCCGCTCGGTGCGCCAAGCCGGGCTCGTCATTCTTAATATCCCGTTCGCCCTGATCGGCGGCGTGGTGAGCCTGTTCATTTCGGGCTTGTATCTCTCGGTGCCGGCGTCGGTCGGTTTCATTACGCTCTTTGGTGTGGCGGTACTGAACGGCGTAGTGATGGTGGCGTATTTCAACCAACTGCGCGAGGCCGGGCGCACGGTGCTGCAAGCAGTGCAGGAAGGCGCCGAGCGGCGGCTGCGGCCGGTGCTCATGACCGCCTTGATCGCGAGCCTCGGGCTCGTGCCGATGCTGCTCGCGACCGGCCCGGGCTCGGAGCTGCAACGGCCGCTCGCGGTGGTGGTGATCGGCGGGCTCTTCACCTCGACCCTGCTCACACTCGTGCTGCTGCCGACGCTGTACGCTTGGTTGGAGCAACGCGCCGAGCAGCGCCTCCCGCCGAATGGAGGTGGCTCATGAAAAAGCTTACGATGATTGTACACGCCGACATCAAGCAACCTCTGGCCGATGTGCTGCGCGGCCTTCAGGAGGTCGAAAGCTTTACCTTCACACCGGTCGAGGGACATGGGCCCCAGGACGAGCGTGATCCCGCGCTCTCGGCGCGCGACCGCGTGGTCGGCTACACACCGCACGTTCGCGTGGATATATTGATTGAAGACGCTGATGTGGACGCGGCGCTCGAAGCGTTGCAAACGTCAAAATGCGGCGTGGCCGGCCGCGGCGTGTATTGGGTGACGCCCGTTATGAAACATGGGCGGTTATAATCCCCACATGTCTGCGCACATCTCTCGTCCCGGTATTTTCGAAGCCCTCGCCGCCGCCGCGCTCTTCGGTGCGAGCACGCCGCTCGCCAAGCTGCTCGTGGGCGCGGTGCCGCCGGTGCTTCTCGCAGGGTTGCTGTATCTCGGTTCCGGAATCGGATTGCTCGGCTGGTGGTTGTGGCGGCGACGTACGGGGCGCGAGCCGCGCGAGGCGGCGCTCACGCAACGTGATGTTCCGTGGCTCGCAGGCGCGATTCTCGCGGGCGGCGTGGTTGGCCCCGTGCTGCTGATGTTGGCCCTGGCGCACGTCCCCGCTTCGAGCGCTTCGCTCCTGCTCAATCTGGAGGGCGTGTTCACGGCGCTGCTCGCCTGGTTCGTGTTCCGGGAGAACTTCGACCGGCGCATCGCCCTCGGCATGGCGCTCATCGTCGCGGGCGGCGTGGTGCTCGCCTGGCCGGACGAAGCTGCCGGCGGTCCCTCGCTCTGGTTGCTCGCCATCGCCGGCGCCTGTCTTGCCTGGGCGATCGACAACAATCTCACGCGCAAGGTCTCGGCGGGCGATCCGGTGCAGATCGCGGGCCTCAAGGGGCTGTTGGCGGGAATTGCCAACACCGGCATTGCCCTCGCCATGGGCCATGCCTTGCCGGGCGCGCCGGCGATTGTCGCAGCAGGTCTCGTCGGCCTGCTCGGTTACGGCGTGAGCTTGGTGCTGTTCGTGCTGGCGCTGCGCCGGCTCGGCAGCGCGCGTACCGGGGCGTATTTCTCGACCGCGCCCTTCCTCGGCGCGGCCCTCTCGCTCTCGCTGCTGCGCGAGGCGCCGGGGCTCGCCTTCGTCGGCGCCGCCGGGCTGATGGCGGCCGGCGTATGGCTGCACATGACCGAACGGCATGAACACCCGCATGCGCACGAGTCGCTGGCGCACGATCATGCTCACGTGCACGACGAGCACCATCGACACGCGCACGATTTCCCCTGGGACGGGCGCGAGCCGCACGCGCATTTCCACGTGCACGCGCCGCTCGTGCATTCGCACCCGCACTATCCGGATCTGCACCACCGCCACGCGTATGACTAGCCCGGACACCGCGCACGAGGATTGTGAGCACGGCTACGACGGCCCGTGGTGGCGCTACCCGCCGCTGCGCAACGCCCTGCTTTCGGGGCTGATCGCCGGAGCGGGTTTTGTGCTCGCGCATCTGGGCTTTATCCCGGAGCGCATCGAGAATATTTTCTACTGGCTCGCGATCCCGCTCGGTGGCTGGCACCGGGCGCGCGAAGGCATCGAGGAGCTGATCGAGGAGCGCGAAGTCGGCATCGAGATCCTGATGCTCGCCGCGACTGCGGGCTCGGGGATTCTCGGCCTGTGGGACGAGGCCGCGGCGCTGGTGTTCCTCTATGGCGCGGCGGAAGGGACCGAGGAGTACACCTATGCGCGCACGCGCGCGAGCATCCGCGCGCTGCTCGACCTCGCGCCCAAGGAGGCGCGCGTACTGAAGAACGGTGCCGAGGTCACGGTTCCAGCCGAGAGCCTTATACCTGGCGACGTCTTCGTGGTGCGCCCCGGCGAAGCCATTCCCACCGACGGCATGATCCGCTCGGGAAATTCCAGTCTCGACGAATCGCCGGTCCCCGGTGAGTCCATTCCCGTGGATAAAGGGCCGGGCATGAAAGTGTTCGCAGCCAGCATCAACAAGCAGGGCGCACTGGAAGTAGAGGCCACGGCCGCCTTTGCCGACAACACTCTCTCGAAGATCATTCATCTGGTCGAAGAGGCGCAGGAGCGCAAAGGCAAGGCGCAGCAGTGGATCGAGC
>CAKKQL010000133.1 GCA_919902095.1 Acidiferrobacterales bacterium | reverse complement strand
GCGACAACCCGGCGCGCATGCGCGCGATGCGCATGTAATTCGACCAGTCCACCGTCTGGCCGTTCGCAAGCCTAGGTTGAGGGAGCGCTTGGTTGATCCAGGCCTTGTTCTCGATGTCCATGGCTATCGGTACGGTTTCGAGGAACGTCTGCCAGCGCTCATCCTTGTCCACATTCAGATAGCTCTGAGTCAATGCAATAACGACAAGTGCGAACGCGATACCGGCGATGACCAAGCGACGCGCGCGATCGCTCTCTCTCATAACCAGAATGACAGCCACGCCGAGGACGATAGCCAGCTCGGCAATGCCGTTGCGCATGGCTTCGACGTAAACCGCGAATAGCGCGACCACGGTAATTACCGTAAGCGGGATGTTCCCCACCGGCAGAAACCGCCGGTGGAAGACCGAGCGAACGAAAATCTCGGCCAATAAAAAGTAAAGCAGCATGTTAGTGAGGTAATTGCTCTTGTCGGAACCTCCGGTAAGCCCGGCCACGCGCGTGAGGAGGACTTTCTGCTGGGGCCAAACACTCAGCGCCTGGTAGGCGACATAAATCACGTGCAGCAACAGCGCGATACCTATAATGGTCAGCGTCAGGCGGAGGGTGTTATCGTCGTTCCGGATCGCTGTGCCGAGCAGCCCGCCAGCGACAAGCGCTATCGTCGCCTTGAGCCACTGACCCCGGATCTCATTTAGCGACCAGGCAGTTTCCTCTGAAATTGCGATCGCCACGAAAACGATCCATACGCTAAGGACAAGGTAAAGACCGAATGGGACTCGCAGTGACTGCCAGCGGAACGACTCGCGCCGACTACTGCGGTAGGCAAGGTAGGCGAACAACCCTAGGCAGACGACCAGCAGCAAATCACGCAGCGAGGTTGTGCGCGGGATGGGCCAGATAAAGAACAGCGCTGCGGCAAGCGCCAAACCCACGATCAGCAACCAATTCTTGCCGGTGCGGCCAAGTTCAGATGTCTGGGGCATTTCCATCTGCGGTCTTATACCAGATATCGCGCAAAGGATGCATAATTCCGCTGGCTAACCGCTGCTTGTGTCAGGGGGACATCCTGCCTGCCAAGTCGGTCCTTGGTTCTGAAACGCACCGCGCTACCCGTATCTGATGAAAAAGATTGTCATGGTCGCCGCGGCGGTGCACCCGGTGCCGCCGCGCAAGGGCGCGGCGGTGGAGTGGTGGATGTACCAAGTCTGCCGCCGGCTCGCGGGCTTCGAGCCGCACATCGTCTCCATCGCCGCCGAGGGTTACGCCGACGAGGAGCGACGTGACGGCATCGCCTTTCACCGCATCCGTACCGGACGGCTGTACCGACGCGTGTTCCAGAAAATTCTCGGGGTTGATCCATATTCCTACGCCCGGCGCGTGGCGCGCCGTCTCGACGTCATCCGGCCGGACATCGTGCACGTGCACAACGCCCCGGCGCTGTTCGCGGAACTGGCACGGCGTTATCGCGGGCCGGCGCGCTGGATTCTGCACATGCACAACGAGATGCCGCTTGAGCGGCTGCCGCCCGGCGCGGTGCTGTTCACCGTGAGCCGCTACCTGAAAGAATGGTATGGCGTGCGCCTGCCGGGCGCGGACATCCGCATCATTACCAACGGCGTCGACACCGAGGTTTTTCATCCCCTGTCGGCGACCGAAGTCGCCCCCCTGCGCGAGCGCCTGAAACTGACGACAGACAAGAAAATCATCCTCTACGCCGGGCGGGTATCACCGGAAAAAGGCCCGCTCGATCTGCTCAATGCCTTCCGTGAGCAGCTGAAGCAGCGCCAAGACGTCTTTCTATTGCTGATTGGCGAGCTGCGCGCCTGGGGCCCGGAGGGGGACCGGCGTGCCGACTATGGTCGTCGCGTCTTGGAAATCTGTGAGGTGCTCGGCAACCACTGTTATCATGCGGGGGTGGTGAATCCTGCGAATATGCACCAATATTACCCGCTCGCCGACCTCGTCGTGGTGCCCTCCGAATTCGAGGAACCGTTCGGCATGGTGGCCATCGAAGCAATGAGTTGCGGTACGCCGGTGCTCGCGACGCGACGCGGTGGTCTGCCGGAGATCATCACGAACGACGTCACCGGTTTCCTGCTCGATGACGCCAAGGATTATGCAGCGTTCGCAAGCCGTCTGAACGAACTGCTGGACGGTCCGGCGCGGCTTGAGGGGGTGAGTCGCACCGCACGCACTTATGTCGAGCAGCGCCACGACTGGAACATGGTCACGCAGCAACTCGAATCCCTCTATGACAGACTGCTCGAGAGACATCCCCTAAACACGCCTGCATGAGCCGACCCGCCAGACAGCCGAAGCCGATCCGCTCCGTCCGCATCCATGCAGGCCAGGGCGACGTACTGATGGCCATCAATGGCCTGCAGGCCCTGCTTGATCTCGGCGCGCCATTTCTGGCAGAAGACGCCTGCGTTTATACCCGCACCAATACCGAATCCCTGATCCGGGCGATTCTTCCGAACATCCGCGTCACCAGCCTCCAGGAATCGAAACATGTGCCACATCCCCGGTATGTCATCGTCCAACGCACCTCGTGGTCCACGGTCCTGCGGAACTGGCTCTACACCGACTACTACGTCAACTTTCCCGAACGTCGCCTGATTACTTCGTTCGGATATCCGCGACCGGGCGGAATCCAGCGGCTACGTATGATGCTGACGGATCTGCGATATGGCACACCAATCAACCGCGAGCGAGAAACGCCCGCCTACTACGGACTCAAGATATGGGCACCGCTTGCAGGCCGATGGGGAATATCGGACGCGGAGTTGATGCGCGGCCTGTACGCCGCCCACCGGACGCTGCGCCAACGACTGCTTGCCCACGCGGAGACGCTGGCGCCGGAGGAGCAAGAAGCCCCGGCACCAGACATTGCGATCTTTCCCACCGGTCGCGGCTTTCAGTACGTTCCGCCGGCCTTCCTGATGCGATTGATCGTGGAGGCGGGCCTGCGCGCCGAACGATACGCATGCTTCTTTGGCCCTAACGACCCGTCAATCACCGACTATCGGAACGCCGGTCTGCCTTGCCGGATTACCCGCGATCCCATGGCGCTGCTGCGAATCGTCGTCCACGCCGAGATCACCGTGACGTCCGACAGTTTCGTCTCGCATCTGGCCCAGCTGGCCGCTCGACAGCATATTGCACTGATGTCACATGACCTGCCGTCACACACTATTCACCCCACCGCTGCCTCGCATATCGTCTTCGAGCCCCAGGATTGCTGCCCGTGCTATTACACTACCCGTTCGACCGGCGCCGTCTGCCAGGCCGGGCGAACGGCGTGCGGTGTATTTACGATGGACCGCTATCTCGCCTCCGCCGTCATAACCCTTCGCCAGTGCCTAACCCTGGCCCGCGCCGGTTAGGCAGCGACAAGACCTTTTTGCGTACAATTACGCCATGTCCCAGCGCCTGTCGGCCGTTCTCATCACCCGCAACGTTGCCTCCCGGCTAGAAGCCTGCCTGAGAAGCTGCGCGTTCGCCGGCGAAATCGTGATCGTGGACTCGGGCAGCCAGGACGCCACCCTCGACATCGCCCGCCGTTTCAATGCCAAGGTTGTGCACCAGGACTGGCTTGGCTTCGGCCGGCAGAAACAATTCGCGGTCAGCCAGGCAAGCCACGACTGGGTGTTGTGCGTGGATGCCGACGAGCGCGTGAGCGACGCCCTGCGCGCAAGCATCCTCAAGGAACTGGGGGCGCCGCGTTTCCAGGCCTACGAGTTCCCGCGCTGCAACCGCTTCCTCGGCCGC
>CAKKQL010000132.1 GCA_919902095.1 Acidiferrobacterales bacterium | reverse complement strand
ACATCGGACTCATGCACACCTGCGTGCACGAGGCCTGGCCCGGGCATCATTTGCAGTTCGTCACCGCCAACCTGAATCCGGCGGCGCGCCGCCGGCCGCGCCTGCTCAATGCCTCGGCCACGTTTTACGAGGGCTGGGCGCTTTACAGCGAGCAGTTGATGCACGAAGAAGGATTTCTCAACCGCCCCGAGAGCCGCGTGATCCTGTTGCGCGACCGCCTGTGGCGCGCGCTGCGCATCCTGATCGACATCGAGATTCACACGCGCAACACCAGCCTGGAAACCGCCGCGGACAGGCTGGTGACGGAACTCGGCTTTCCGCGTTCGCAGGCGCTGGCCGAACTCACCTGGTACAGCCAGGCACCCACCGTGCCGCTCGGGTACGCCACCGGTTGGGCGCTGATTAACGCGTTGCGGGATCACCTGCGCCGCGCGTCATTGCCATTGCCGCTGAAAATTTTTCACGACAAACTGCTCTCCGTGGGCTCGGTCGCGCTGCCGCTCGTTATCCGGCACGCGTTCGGCGAACCGGCGTGGTGTGAGGCCAGGCAGCGCGTGTTTGGAGGTGTGGCATGAAACGGCCGGAGGCTACCGTCGGGCTGCGGCACGTGGCGCTTAATGTGAAAAATCTGGAAGCCTGCGAACGCTTCTACGTGGAGTTGCTCGGGATGCAGGTGGAGTGGCGCCCGGACGCGGATAACGTTTACCTCAGCGGCGGCAACGACAATCTCGCCTTGCACCGCGCGCCGCCGGGGTTCGCGCCGGCGGCGTCACAGCGGCTCGACCATATCGGCTTCATTATTCGCATGCCGGGCCAGGTGGATGCCTGGCATGGCTTTCTCAGGGAAAACGGCGTGACGATTGTGAAGGCGCCCAAGACCCACCGCGACGGCGCACGCAGTTTTTACTGCCGCGACCCGGACGGCAACGTCGTCCAGATCATATATCACCCGCCGATCGCCGATCGCTAGGGCCCCGGCCCACTGGTGATTCAGGTTGGATCGGCAGCCGGCGAGGTTGAGAGGCGATGCGCCTGGTTTAAGGCAGACTCCCACTGGTCGGCGATTTTTTCCGGGGTGTATTGTGCCTCGATGTAGGCCTGGCCGCGCTCGATGCGGCGAATCGTTTCATCCCGATGCTCAATTGCCCGCAAGACCCCGTGCGCCAGGTTCGTCCCAAGATAGCAGAAACCGGAAAATTCCTGATAACTGGCAATCGGATGAGCAACGACAGTGCGTCCCGCCCATAGCGATTCAATCAGCCGGTTCGCGCTCTGTGCGACCTTCGCCTGGTGTTCAGGCAGGCTGGGTATGATAACCAAGTCGCATTGTGCGAAGGCGGGCTGCATCACGTTAAGGTCCCAAGCCGTGAAGCGTACGCTGGCGCGCGGCGCGAGCTGTCGGTTGATTTGCGCGCAGATATCTTCCGCCCCCTGGTTTGCTGCGGTCACCAGATGAAGTTCGATATCGAAATGCTCCACGAGGCGCAGAAACTCCGGTAATGCGTGCGCGCAAGACCTGAGGTTGGATTGGTGTCCAAACCACAGGACGCGCAGTCTGGCGCCGGGAGAGAACCGTGGCGGCATTTTCGCCCCTTCAACGGGATCGCTGCACACGCTTGCCTGGCGTCCGGTGTGTTGTTGGGCGATGTTGCCCATCGTCGGTGTATTGACGGTGATCACGTCTGCCATCGCGCAAAGCGTGCGCAGGTAATCCCCGCGGTAATCGCCGAAGTGGTTGTCGCAGACGTCGGCGACGATACGGACTCCCCCGCGTTTCAGTATGTCGGCCAACTTGAGCCAGAGGGCGGCGCGTTTCCTGAAAGCGGTCACATCGGCATTGGCCAGCTTTGCGAAGACCGCTATGTCTATATCCTTGCAGCTGAAGTTGCGTACCAGTTCATCGCTTAAAGCGGGCGAAAATATGCATGTGTCATAGCCACGGGCAGAAAGCGCACGGGACGGAATGGCCACGCGTAATCGCATGCTAGCCGCATGGGACTGGCAAACCTGCTCAGAGGGATGCCACCCGGCGTTATTGGAGTCGATGATCCATGCAATGCGCATTGTCAGGCTCAGAATCCGGAGTTTGCGCGCCAGTTGGCATGCGCGCCCGACTTTCGTGCGTATCGTTCCTGTTGGGCGCGTGTTCTATATGGAGAGCCAAGAAACGGAATCCGGTATCGGCTATCCATGGAGAAGCGGGCAAGGGCGTCGCAAATTCCCGGGTACGCCGCTACAGCCGGTATGCCGTCGTGGTTAAGACTTTCGATGTGAGCTGCATCAGCCGCCGAATGATATCTGGCAACGGGGCGGCGCCAGCCTCGAGCGCAACCGTGGCATGACGGCCCTCGTCGTCGCGCATCTGATCGAGAATCACGCGGCTCTTTTTGTCGGATGGCGCCAGCCGTTCGAGGTGGCCATCAAGGTGTTTCACTACTTGCCGCTCGGTCTCGGCCACAAACCCGAGGCTCCACTTGTCGCCGGCAAGCCCCGCGGTCGCGCCGATGGCAAAGGAGCCGGCGTACCAGAGCGGATTAAGGTAGCTCGTGTGCGAGCCGAGCTCGCGGAGGCGCTCGGCAGTCCAGGCAAGGTGGTCGTTCTCCTCGGCCGCAGCCTGTTCCATCTTGTCGCGCACGTTGGGCAATTGCGCGGTCAGCGCCTGGCCCTGATAGAGCGCCTGGGCGCAGATCTCGCCGGCGTGGTTGATGCGCATCAGGCGCGCCGCCAGTTCGCGCTGGGCGGCATCGAGATTGGCCTCGGGCATGGCCGCGGCGGGATTGGGCCGCTGCGCCTCGGGTGGCGGGCCGAGGACCGTGCGCAGGGCCTGATCCAGGCCACCGAGCAGCTGATCGAAGGGCGTGTAGGTGCGGGCGGTCATGGAACCAAGATACAAGGTACGAGGAACAAGAGGCAAGGGGTGGGCGGAAGCTTTTACTCTCGCATCTCGCCCCTTGTATCTTGTACCTGTCGTGCGAGCAGCACGACCGGATGCACCACCTCAATATCCAGTCCGGTTTCGCGCAGACCGGCCGCAAGGTGCAAGGCACAGCCGATATTCGATGTGGCCAGGATCGCCGGCATCGTTGATTTGATGTGCCGGAGCTTGTCCACGCGCAGCCGCGCGGCCATTTCCGGTTGGGTCAAGGGGTACGTACCGGCGCCGCCGCAGCAAAGCGAATTCTCCGCCAGCGGCACGATCTCGGCCTGTGGAATCATCTTGAGTAATGCATAGGGTGCTTTTTCCTGGCGCAACACGTTCGCCAGGGTGCAGGGATCATGCACGGCGATGCGTTCGGGCAGGGGCTGTAACGTCAGGCGCGACCAGTTCGCGCGCGCCAAAAACTCGCTGATATCCATTACGCGTCCGCCAAACGAACCGGCAACGGAATCCGGAAGATGCATTCCATATTCACGCAGCACCGCCCCGCAGCCGCTGGCGGTGGTGAGAATGGTTTCGGTGGTAGTACCGAATGCCCCGAGATTGCGGCGCATCAGGTCGCCCGCTTTTCCCGTCTCGCCCGCGTGCAGATGCGCTGCCCCGCAGCAACCCTGTTCCCGCGGCACCTGGACGTCATAGCCGAGCGCGGTCAGCAGCTGCAGTGCCGCCTCATGGGTTTTGAGATCGGCAAATTGCGCGACGCAGCCAACGAAGAGAAAGACCCTGCCTTTTCGGGGACCGCGAGCGGGATAAAACGGTTGCAGCCGTTTTGGCGCCGGAAGTACCGGCAGCATGGCATCCAGTTTTGCAAGGCCCGCCAGCCGGAGCAGACCGCTGACGCGCAGCAGGCGCTGCAGGCCGCTGCGCTGGTAGCGATAAAGCAATTTGCCAATACGAAACAATGTGCCGGGATTGCCGATCAGCCGGTCAAGAAAGCGCTGGCTCATTCTGCGTGCCGGCGTTGCAGTTCCGCGAACAGCCATTGCCGCCCGTGCGGCGTCAATCAGTTGTCCATAAGGGACGTAAGACGGACAGACCTTTTCGCAGGCGCGGCAGACGAGACAGTGTTGCAGGTGTTGTTCCAGTTTGGTCCCGGGCGCGAGATCCCCATGTGCGAGTGCGCGCATGAGGGCGATGCGTCCACGGGGCGACTCGGCTTCATTTTGCGTCAGACGATAAGTGGGACAGGCCGGCAGACACAGACCGCAGGCCACGCAGCGTTCTGCCCCGAGAAGGGTTTTGTCCGGCGCAGGCGGATTGTTTGTGATCAGTGACATTGGCGTATCTTCACAAAAAACACGCGCGATTTCAGAAGTTCGGCAGTTTTATGTGCTATGTTCTTGGGCACAGGTTGTTGTCCGCCCGACTGAATACCGCCATGTCTGCTCCTTACTATCGCCACCATGTGTTCTTCTGCGTGAACCGGCGCGACGACGGTTCCGCCTGCTGTGCCAACCACGATGCCCAGACGATGCGCGATTACGCCAAGGAACGGATCAAGGCGTTGGGACTGGATGGCAAGGGCGGCGTGCGCGTGAACAGCGCCGGCTGTCTCGACCGCTGCGCGGAGGGGCCGGTGGTGGTGATTTACCCGGAAGGAACCTGGTACACCTATGTTGATCGCGAAGATATTGACGCGATCATCGACCAGCATTTGCTCCACGGGCGGGTCGTTGAGCGGCTGAAAATCTGATCGTAGTCATCCGCTTTACAGCTTGGGTTACCGGCTCAAAAATTATTAAACATATTAAAAACAGTTAGTTATATATATCATTGGATATCCGCAGTCGCTTAGTTTGTTGTTCTCTTGACAATCAGTCGAAATATTAGATAATTATTATATTCGATGTCTTGGCTGGTCTGGATTTTGCAAAGTTATCGATACTGAATTCCAGCGCCGGCCTGCATGCAAAAGCAGGCGGGTGCCGGGTAAAGCTCCTCCATCCTCCTAGTGGTGGTTCGGGCGTGGCCTCCAAGCCACGCCTTTTTTTTGTCCTACATGGACGTAGTAATGCCGCGAAAGCGCAGGATGCGCGAAGCGGCGGTTCGCCCCATCCCTGGGGCTCACCCTCGCCGCTATGCGGATCGGGCCCACCTTCGGCGGTCCAAATTGCGTCCATCGGCTCCGTAACCGGTACTTCCCTGTACCACTTCTCGCCCCCGGCGAATTTGTGCCTCTAAATAAGCCGTTTTCTCGGTTCTTGTACCTTGTATCTCGCTCCTGGCTTCTGTACCATTCGCGCCTTTCTGGCGCCGGCAGGCCGGTCACTGCATCGCACAATTCCATCCCGGAATGCTCGACGCGGAAACTGCTCGGGCGGCCCATCAATCTGGAACAGCACCAATGAAGACTTATACAGCCAAACCGGAAACCGTGAAGCGCGACTGGTACATCGTGGATGCCAGCGGCAAGGTTCTCGGTCGCCTGGCGTCCGAAATCGCGCGCCGGCTTAAAGGCAAGCACAAGCCCGAGTACACGCCGAACGTGGACACCGGCGATTACGTGATCGTCGTTAACGCCGAGAAGATTGTCGTGACCGGCAAGAAGACCAAAGACAAGCTGTATCACAGTTATTCCGGCTACCAGGGCGGACTGAAGGCGGCGAGCTTCGAAGAGAAAATCAAGCGCGTCCCGGGCAAGGTCATCGAGGAAGCCGTGCGTGGCATGTTGCCGAAAAATCCGCTCGGGCGGGCGATGTTCCGCAAGCTCAAGGTGTACAAGGGCGGAGAACATCGTCACCAGGCCCAGAGCCCCAAGGCGCTGGAAATCTGAATATATATAGAAGGCAGGAAAATTACGGTATGGCGCAGCAGAATATTTATTACGGCACCGGCCGGCGCAAAACGTCGACCGCGCGCGTTTATCTTCGTCCCGGCAAAGGCGAAATCCGTATCAACGACCGTTCGCTCGATGAGTATTTCGGGCGCGAAACCACGCGCATGATCGTACGCCAGCCATTGGTCGCCGTGGACATGGAAAGCAAGTTCGACGCCAGGATCAACGTTGACGGCGGCGGCCCCAGCGGTCAGGCGGGCGCCATTCGTCATGGCATCACGCGCGCACTCATGAATTACGATGAGGCGTTGCGTGGAACGCTGCGCAAGGCCGGCTACGTGACGCGCGATGCGCGTGCGGTCGAGCGCAAGAAGTACGGCCTGCACAAGGCGCGCAAACGTCCGCAATACTCTAAGCGCTAGCGCGCTTCGAGTCAGGGGCGAGGTACAAGATAC
>CAKKQL010000131.1 GCA_919902095.1 Acidiferrobacterales bacterium | reverse complement strand
TGGAAGAGATACTACCCAGCTCTCCTTTGGAGAAGGAGGCCACCGCGTTATACGTCCTGCCGCGATACACAATATCCGCTTTGATCGTGTAGATTTCCGTGGAACTTAAACCTGACGCGGGATCGTATTCGATATTGGTATAGATGCCGCTCATTAACTTGGCGTCTTTGACCGTATCCGTCGTGGAATCGTACCCGTCAAAGGCCTGGTTGGAAAGCACCGCGCCCGCGCTGTCTGATATCCTGAATGTCATGTCTCCCGGATCGGTGACCGTGGTCCCGCTGCGCTCCAGCCAGATATTCGCCATAATCGAATCGTTGATGCTGTTATAAATAGCCCCAATCTTGGCCTCGTAGGCAAATACGCTGGGCGAAACGAAGCCGGTCACCGCCGTGTATGGTTTGTTGTTGTACGTAATCGCTACCTTGATCGTATACGTCAGGCTCGGGTCAAGCCCGGCCGCGGGATCATAGGAAATGCCGCTGAATATGCCTTGCGCGTTCACCGTCTTGCCGATCCCAAGATTGGAAGCGTTTAACTGGGTCCCATTGGCGTCATAGACGTACGCGCTGATCGCCCCCGACGGATCGGTGGTAATATCGCTCACCAGGACACCCTTCTTTATCAACCATGAGTTTATATCAATAGAATCATTCGACGCGTTATAGACCGCGTTGATCTGCGTCTCATAGGTAAGAGATGCCGTCGCCGCCGTGTCCATGGTCAGGGCAATCGTTCTGTCCTGGTTCGCCTGCCATCCGGCCGAAGACGTCGAATAGGTGGTCCCCGATTCGATACGTTCAAAGAGCGTCGTGTAAAGATCCTTCCCCACGTCCGTGTTGTCCGGATAATACTGGACCGTATTATTGCCGCTGAATGTATTGGCCGTAATGTTCCAGGCCGCTTTGCCCGGGTTGCTCGTCAGGGCTTCCGCGACATTCAGGCCGGTGACGGGGTTCCCGTTGGCGTCGAGAATTCTCCAGGTGATGGCATGATATTTGACGAGAAAGGCGCTGGTCAACGCCGAGGCCGCCGGATGCCCCGCGTCGGCATCCGCCACCTTTAATTTGGCCAGGATATCCCGGTCGGTTTGCGGACTGGGCACGATATTGGGCACCGTCCAGCTATAGTTGCCGGAAGCGCAGCTCTGGCCGGCGGCTGTCGAACAATTGCTCACAACCGCGGTATAGCTCACATAAGAATCCGTTTCAACGGCGTAAGAAAGATTGACATTGACAACCGTCCCGATGGTCGTCCAGGTCACGGTCTGGGCCTTGCCCACGGGCCAGCTCGAGGCGCCCGTCGGCGCGGTGAAGGCAAAGCTGGCGACAATCGCGTTGCCGGTCGCGGAACCCGTGTCGATGTTGACATCCGCGGCCGTCCTGGTCGTAATAACGTAGGCATCCACCGTCTGCGGGACCGGCGGGTTCACAATGCCGCCGATGACCAGGCTCACGGCCTGGCCACTCGTGACCGCCGTTCCTAAAGTGACCGTCAAGACGTTCGAAGCGGCGGCGGCCGTCGCGCCGCTGTTACCGCTGGTAAACGTGGCCGCGCTGATATTAAAATCGGGATCAAATGTGACAACCGCCTTGCCGCCAACGGCGATCGGGTTGGCCGCCGTGAAATTGATCGTCGTCGCTGACGTCTGGGCCGCGATCAGGCTCGTCGTGTGTGTCACGCTCAGCGAAGTTAAACTGCCAACCGTAATCGTATCCGCCGCCACGCTCAAATCCTGGTCAATGTCGACGTCCGCGGAAGTGCTGGTCTTGATCTGATAAACACCCGTCGAGCCGGTAACCTGCGGATTACGGATATTGGTTAACGTAATCGTTTCCGCCGCCGGCGGCTGCGAAGTCCCGCCGCTGCGGGTCAGTGTCATGACTTGACCGGTCACGGAAACAGCCAGGGTCCCGTCCATGCTCGCGGACGTCGCGGCTGTCGCGCCCCCGTTGCTGAACACGAATCCCGCGGGAAATGTGAGGACAATTTTCCCGCCGACCGGGATCGGGTTGGCGGTCGTCAAACTGACCGTCACGTTGCCGCTCGCCCCCGCCACAAGACTCGCCGGCTGGACGTTGGTCGAAGCCAACGCCCCGGCGACGATTGTATCCGCCGCGACCGAGGTGTTCTGATCGATATCCGCGTCCGTGGAGGTCGTCGTCTTGATCGTATAGGTTCCGGTCGTTCCGGGCACCACAGGATTCTTTACGCCCGCGATCACCAGATCATCAATAACCGCCCCGGCGGCAAT
This sequence comes from Acidiferrobacterales bacterium, assembly GCA_919902095.1. The sequence goes on along the minus strand of CAKKQL010000131.1, from coordinate 4,396 downwards.
CGCCGCCCCGCCGCCGCGGGTGATCGTCAAAACCTGGCCGACACGGCTGACCGTGAGTGTTCCGTTGATATCCAAAGCGCTCGCGGCGCCGTTGGATGCCACCCCGGTGATGTCAAATCCACTGCCGAAGGTGACCAAAATTTTTCCGTCCGCCGGGACCGGGTTGGCCGTCGTAAAGGCCACCGTCGCGTTACCTACCGCGCCGGCAACCAAACTCGCCGGCTGGACGTTGGTAGCGCTCAAACTTCCGACGGTAATCGTATCGGCCGTGACGTTGATGTCGTCGTCAATGATCCCTCCGGCCGCGTAATACGTCGCGATCACGTACACACCCGTCGTTCCGCTGACCACGGGGTTCCTGGCCCCCGCGATCACCAAATCATCGACGATCGCCCCGGCCCCGACCGCGGTGCCAGCCCCGTTACGGGTAATCCGCACCGTCTGGCCGCTCACCGTTGTCGTCAATCCACCGTTAATATCCGCCGCGCTGGAGGCGCCGGTAACACCCGCCACGTTAAATCCGCCGCCGAAGGTCACTTCGATATAGGCATTATTAGGGATGCTGTTTTGCGTGGTAAAGCTCACCGTCGCGTTGCCTGTGGCACCGGCGACCAGACTGGCCGGCTGGACGTTCGTGGCGCTCAAAATTCCGGCCACAAAGGTATCCGCCGCCACAGAAGTATTCTGATCAATAGTCAATGTGGAAGAATTGGCCGTCGCGATCGCGTACGTGCCGCCGGAACCGCTGATAATAGGATTGCGGACGTTGCCGATCACCAGATCATTTATAGCCGTGCCGCCGTTTACGATACTGCCCGCCCCGTTACGGGTGATCGTGACGACCTGGCCGCTCACACTGGCGGTCAAAACGCCCAACGCGGCGCTGGAGGCATCCGTAGACAGGACGTTGGTTAAACCAAAGCTGGGCGGGAAGGTCACAAGTATTTTGCCGTTCGCCGGCAAAGCATGCGCGGGAGTAAACGACACCGTCACGTTGCCCGAAATGCCCGCCGTCAGAGAAGCCGGCTGGACGTTCGTCGCGGTCAAAGCGCCGGCCACCGTCGTATCCGCGGCAACGGCCGTATCTTCGTCAATAACCACATCTGTGGTATCCGTTGTCCGGATCGTATATGTCCCCGTGCTTCCGACGACATCCGGGTTCTTGACGTTCGCGATGGTCAAATCATTCACAACACTGCCGGCCGCCAAAACCGTCCCCCCGCTGCGGGTGATGGTCAAGGTCTGGCCGCTCTTGGTGATCCAGAGACTTCCGTCAATATTAGCGGCGGACGTGGCCTGGACCGGCGGTGTGATCGCGGTAAAATCGAATCCGGCGCCCAAACTGTTCGGGAAGGTGATCTTGATCTTGCCGTCGGCCGGCAAGGGGTTGGAGGTCGTGAAGGAAACGACCACGTTTCCGGTCGCGCTGACCTCCAGCGTCGCCGGCTGGACATTGGTCGCGCCCAGCGTGCTCGCCGATATGGTGTTCGCCACCGCCGTTCCATTATCGATCAAAATATCTGACGCGTCCTGCGTTTCCACGCCGTAGCTTCCCGCGGAACCGCTCACGACCGGGTTCTTGATCCCCGAAACCACCAATGAGACCGGACCCGTCGCGGAAACCGCCGTGCCTAAATTCATTGTCAACACCTGCCCGGCCACGGCCACCGTTGATCCCGCGTTCCCGGACACATACGCCGCCGCGGTAATATTAAACCCGGCCGGGAACGTCACCTGCACATCCCCGTTGACCGCGATGGGGTTCGCCGTCGTAAAGGCGATCGTCGTATTGGACACCGCACCGGCCACCAGTGACGCGTGCGTGACCGTTGGTGACACAAGCGCCCCGGCGGTAAAGGTATTCGCCGCCGCCGTTCCATTATCGATCAAAATATCTGAAACATCCTGGCTTTCCATGGCATAGCTTCCGCCGGAACCCGTCACCGTCGGGTTCTTGATCCCGGAAACCACCAATGAGACCGGGCCCGTCGCGGGGACCGCCGTGCCTAAATTCACCGTTAACACCTGCCCGGCCACGGCCACCGTCGATCCCGCGTTCCCGGACACATACGCCGCCGCGGCAATATTAAACCCGGCCGGGAACGTCACCTGGACATCACCGTTAACCGGAATGGGGTTGGCCGTGGTAAAGGCAACTGTTGTATCCGAAACAGCGCCCGCCGCCAAAGAAGCATGCGTCATGGAAAGGACACTCAACGCGCCGGCCGTAAAGGTATCGGCCGCCACATTCATATTGGCGTCAATCAACGTATCCGCGGCATTCTTCGTTTCAATGGTATACGCCGCGCCCGGCGTGCCGCTCACCTGCGGGTTGCGGACATTGCTCAAAACAATCGTCTCCGCGGCCGCCGCCTGCGAAGTCCCGCCGCTGCGGGTGATGGTCACGGTCGAACCGCTGATCGCGGCCGCCAGAGCTCCGTCCATCGTCGCCGACGTCGCCGCCGTGGCCGCGCCGCTGTTAAAGGCGAAGGTGGCGGGAAATCCGACGGCCATTTTCCCGTCCGCCGGGATCGGGTTGGTCGTTGTGAAAGAAATGGTCACGTTGCCGCTCGCTCCGGCGGTCAAAGACGCGGGCTGGACGTTCGCCGCGCTTAACGCGCCGGCGGTGATCGTGTCCGCGGCAACCGCCAGATCCTGGTCGATCGTCTCATCCGCGCCTGTCTGCGTCTTCACTTGATAGTTTCCGGTCGAACCGGAAACCTGCGGGTTACGGACATTGCTCAACGTAATCGTCTCGGCGGCCGCGCTCTGCGAAGTTCCGCCGCCGCGGGTGATGGTCACAATCGAACCGCTGATACCTACCGCCAGAGTGCCGTCCATCGTTGCCGAAGTTGCCGCCGTTGCCGCGCCGCTGTTAAAAGCGAATCCACTGCCAAAAGTCACTAAAATTTTACCGTCCGCCGGGACCGGGTTGGCCGTCGTCAAGGAAACCGTCACACTGCCGACGTAACTGGAAGACAGCTGGGCCGGCTGGACATTGACGGAGGTAAGCGCTCCCGGTGTCACCGTGTCCGCGGCGACCGCGATATTCTGGTCGATGACAACATCCGCGGATGTCCGTGTGTCAATGCGGTAGGCCCCCGTCGTCCCGCTGACCGTGGGATTTTTCACATTAGCAATCACTAAGTCATCGATGGTGGCCGGCGCGGTAATGGCCGCGGCCGCGCCGCCGCGGGTAATGGTCAATGTCTGCCCGTTCACAGAGGTTGACAGTGTGCCGTTTATGTCCCCTGGACTAAACGCGCTCCCTGAGGTCACGCTGGATAAATTAAACCCGCTCCCCGGTGTCGACGGAAAAATGATCACGATCTTGCCGTTGGCCGGCAGGGCGTTAGCGATGGTAAAGGAAACCGTCACGTTGCCGCCCTGCGCCCCGGCCACCAGGGAGGCCGGCTGGACATTGGTGGCGGTTAAAGCCCCCGCCGTGATATTATCCGCCGCGACCGCCGCGTTGGTGTCGATGTCCGCGTCCCCGCCGGATCTGGTGGTGATCGCGTAAGTACCGGTGGAACCGGCGATATCCGGGTTCTTGATATTCGTCAAGGTGATCGTTTCAGCTCCCGCGGCTTCCTGCGTGCCGCCGCTGCGCGTGATTGTCGCCGTTGTCCCTGTCACGGAAACAGCGAAGGTGCCGTCCATAGTCGCGGAACTTGCCGCGGTGCTTGCCCCGGAATTCAGCACAAATCCCGTTCCTAAGGTATTAGGGAAGGCGGCCACGATCTTGCCGTCCGCGGGGATGGGGTTGACGGCCGTAAAGCTGACCGCGACATCTCCCTTATAATTCGGGGCAAACGAGGCCGGCTCCACATTGGTGGATGTTAACGCCCCGCCGTTTATGACCGTGTCCGCCGCGACGCCTAAGGCGCGGTCGATCTTGACCGCCGCGTTGGAGGTTGTTGTCTCCACATCATAGGTTCCGGTGGAGCCTGTCACATTCGGATTCTTGATATTCGTTAAGGTAATGACTTCCGCCTGGCCGCCGGCCTGTTCCGTGCCGCCGCTTCGGGTGATCGTCACCACCTGGCCAACGACGCCGGCCGTTAATGTGCCGTCCATTGTTGCTGAAGAAGCCGTTGTGGTCCCCCCGGAGTTCAAAGTAAACCCGGCCGGGAAGGTCACCGTGATCTTGCCGTTGGCGGGAATGGGGTTAATGGTCGTGAAACTGACAGCCGCGTCCCCTTTAATGCCCACGACCAGCGCCGCGGGCTGGACATTGGCCGTCCCCATGGCCGCCGCGCTCACCGCCACCGCATTACTTGTCGCCGTGGTCAAGGCGCTCGTCGCGCTTAAATAGTTGATCGTGATATCATCCAGGCTTGGGGTATACGCCGTATCCGAAGTCGTGAAATACGCCTTGTAGCGCACATAGCGGTTG
>CAKKQL010000130.1 GCA_919902095.1 Acidiferrobacterales bacterium | reverse complement strand
AGCAGAACTTCACCGTGGTCACGACCCACGGCAAGTGGGACGACAGTTTCACCGGCCCCGGCAACACCGATGAGGACGGCCCCGGCAGTTTCGACGGCGGCGCCTACGCCGACAGCTATTCCAACACCCTGGCCGACATCGCCATGCACTACTACGAACGCGACTTGGCGACCAACCTGAGCAATGCCGTTCCGGTAACGGCCGGCGTGGACACCGCCACGCACCAGCACATGGTGACCTACGCCCTCGCCCTCGGCGCCTCGGGCACGCTGAGCGCCAACCCCCCGAACGCCCAAAACAGCTTCACGTGGCCGGATCCCCTGGCTGCCACCACCAGCCACCGCACCAAGATTGACGACCTGCGCCACGCCGCCTACAACGGCCGCGGCCAGTTCCTGAACACGAGCGACCCCCAGGGCCTGGCCGCGGTGTTGCAGGACACCCAGGATATCCTCAGCGACCGCCTCGGTTCCGCGGCCGCGGTGGCCGTGAACTCGCGCTCGTTCAGCACCAGCACGCGCCTGTACCAGGCGCGCTTCACCAGCGGGAAGTGGACCGGCGACCTGCGCGCGCTGTCGCTGGACAGCGCCGGCGCCGTGAACTCGGGGGTGGTCTGGAGCGCGGCCGAGGCGCTCGAGGACAAGGACTGGGACGAGCGCATTATCCTTACCCATCGGCGCACCGGCGCCCTCGGCGGCTGCGCCGAGAGCACCGGCACCCAGGGCGGGGTGGCGTTCCTCTGGAACAACCTGAGCGCCACCCAGCAGTGCATGCTTAACGACAATCCGGCCACGACGACGCTCGCCGACAGCGACACCAAGGGCTCGCTCCGGCTCCGATATATACGCGGCGACGTGGACGACGCCGACGACAACGGTTTCCGCGAGTTCGACGACGACGACGATTCCTGGCTCGGCGACATCGTCAACTCCGGGCCGATCCACGTCGGCGCGCCGCCGTTCCTGCCGGACATGGAGGCGGTGGCGCACGCGAGCTTCCGCAGCACCTACGCCAACCGCCGCGAGATGGTCTACGTCGGCGCCAACGACGGCATGCTGCACGGCTTCGCCGCAGCCACGGGCGAGGAGAGAATCGCCTATGTTCCCTCGATGGTGTATCCGGACCTCAACCAGCTCACCAACCCGGCCTACGCCCACCGCTATTACGTGGACGGCTCGCCGACCGTGGGCGACGCCTTCGGCGCGTTCACGAACGTGAGCGGTAGCGCCTGCCCCACCGGCGGCTGCTGGCGCACCGTGCTCGTGGGCGTGCTAGCCGGCGGCGGCAAGGGCGCGTTCGCGCTCGACGTAACCGACCCGGACGGGGCCACGGTGGTCGACCTCAAGTTCCTGGAGGCCAACGCCGCGAAGATCGCGCTCTGGGAATTCCTCGACTCCGCCAGCGCCACGGCCGGCGACGATATGGGCTTCGTCTACGGCGAGGCCACCATCGTCAAGATGAAAAACGGCAAGTGGGCCGCGGTCTTCGGCAACGGCTACAACAGCGCGAACGAGAACGCCGTGCTCTACATCGTGGATGTCGTAACTGGCGCGCTCATCAGGAAGATCGTGCTCAATCCCTACGCCACGGCCACCCTTAACAGCAACGGCCTTTCGGCCCCGGCGGTGGTGGACACCGACGGCGACTACATCGCCGATTACATCTTTGCCGGCGACCTGCGCGGCAACCTGTGGAAGGTGGACGTAACCAGCGCCAATGCGGACTCGTGGGACTCCGCCTACAAATCCGGCACCACGCCGAAACCGCTGTTCGCGGCCGTGGACGGCAGCGGCACGCCGGTGGCGCAGCCGATCACCGTGCGCCCCGAGGTCGGCAAGCACCCGGACGGCCTGAGCGGCTACATGGTCTACTTCGGCACCGGCCGCTACGTCGCCAACGGCGACAACGCCTCCGGCACCGTCGCCACCCCACTGCAGACGCAGACCTTCTACGGCGTCTGGGACAAGCCCTATACCGGCAGCGGCACGCCGGTGGCGCGCGCGAACCTGCTGCCGCAGACGCTCTCGGAAACGGCGATCGGCTCCACCACGGTGCGCAGCATCACCACCGACCTTGTTCCCGACTGGAACACCGACGGCACCTGCGGTACCGCGGCCGGCAACAAATGCCTCGGCTGCCGCGTGGACCTGCTGACCGCCCAGGCCGGCAGCCTGGGCGAAAAGCAGGTCTCCAACCCGATCCTGCTGGGCGGCGCCCTGCCGCGGGTCATCTTCACCACCCTGATCCCGGAGAGCGCGGTGTGCACCGCGGGCGGCACCAGTTGGCTCATGGAGCTCAACCCGCGGAACTGCGGGCGGCTGCCGGCACAGGTGTTCGATATTGACGACGATGGAACCGTCACCGACGACACGGACGATCTGATCGGCGGCACCGTACCAGTGGCCGGCATCAATCCCGGCATCGGCATCATGCCCGAGCCGACGATCATCCGCGACACCGCCAACAAGGCTGACCTCAAGGCCGAGAGCGGCTCGACCGGCGCCGTGATGACGATCAAGAATTACGTCGGCGGCACGAGCGGCGGGCGGCAGTCCTGGCGCCAGCTGAAATAGCTATGCGCCCGAACGTGCTGATATTTCAGGAGCAGACTATGAAAAAACTGATGGGTGCGGTAATTCCTGTCCTTGTCATCAGCCTCCTGGTCCTGCCGCCGACGGCGGCGGAATCGTGGCCCTCCCAAGGGAGCAAATCAGTGGACAGTCTGGACCTGAAGAACGGGCTTATCGTTGTTGGGACATCCAGTTCCGGGTGACTTCCGCCACGCTGGTCTACACGCCGACCGGGTCGCTCGGAACGCTGCAACACTTGCGGAAGGGTATGAAGGTCCAGCTCAACGCGGTCAAACCTGAGGGTCCGGGGAAACCTGTCATCACTGAAATACGAATGGCTCCCGCGAAATAGTCCAGACATGCGATGCTCCTCGGGCAATCGAATGGGGATGAAATGAAAAAAAACGCCACACATGGATTCACCCTGATCGAGCTGATGATCACGGTCGTGATTATCGGCATTCTCGCCGCCATCGCCTACCCGAGCTACCAGAATTATACGAGGCAAACGCGACGCTCAGACGCGCAGATTGCGCTGACGCAGGCGGCCAACCAGCAGGAGCGGTTTTTCACCGAATGCAACAGTTATGCGCCGAGCATAACCGCTGCACGACCTGCCACGTGCCCGCCTGTACCAGCAGGTTCTGGATTGGGTTTAAGCAACCTCTCTCCCGAAAGACATTACGTGATCACGCTGGTCACGCCAGATACCGCGTGCCCAATCTCTTCGTGCTACATCCTTCAGGCAACACCGGCGACTACGGCCCAAGGTGGTACCGGCCTACAGGCCAACGATGGAAATTTCCGGATTAGGTCCACAGGAGTGAAGACGTGGGACAAGAACAACGCGGGTCCGGACTCCGGCGGCAACTACGCGTTCCGCTGGACCGACAAATAGCGACGGGATGCCGGCTTAGGATATAGCCGCCGGTTGCAACGATTTCGGCAAGGGAAAATAGACGCTCTCGGGCCGGCCGGCGGACTCCTCCACCTTTTCGGCGCCCAGTTCACGCAATCGTGCAATCACCTGCTGCACCAACACCTCCGGCGCCGACGCGCCGGCCGTCAGGCCGATTTTTTCGGCGCCCGCAAGCCATTCCGGGCGGATATCGGCAGGGCCGTCAATCATGTAAGCGCGCGCGCCTTGCGCCGCCGCGACTTCGCGCAGGCGGTTGGAGTTCGAACTGTTGGGTGAACCGACGACCAACACTACCTCCACGGACTGCGCCAGCCGCTTCACCGCGTCCTGGCGGTTCTGGGTGGCGTAGCAAATGTCGTCCTTTTTCGGGGAACGGACAGCAGGAAAGCGCGTGCGTAAAACCTCGACGATCCGGGCGGTGTCGTCCATGGAAAGCGTCGTCTGGGTGGCGTAGGCAAGGTTTTTCGGGTCACGAATCTGGAGCCGTGCCACGTCTTCCACGCGCTCGACCAGATAAATTCCGTCATTTGCCTGCCCCATGGTGCCCTCGACTTCGGGATGCCCGGCATGGCCGATGAGGACGCATTCCGTTCCGTTCTGGCGGTGACGCGCGACCTCCATGTGCACCTTGGTCACCAGCGGACAGGTGGCGTCGAACACCCGCAAGCCGCGGTGCGCGGCCTCGTCGCGTACCGCGCGCGACACACCGTGGGCGCTAAAGATCACCGTGGCGCCGTCGGGAACGGCGTCGAGTTCGTCTACGAATACCGCGCCCTTGGCACGCAGGTCGTCCACGACAAAACGGTTGTGCACCACTTCATGGCGCACGTAGATCGGCGTGCCGAAGAGCCTGAGCGCCTGCTCGACGATTTCGATGGCGCGGTCCACACCGGCGCAAAAACCGCGGGGATTGGCGAGATAAACCTGCATGATGCGAATAATACCCGAGAACGACGGTTATATACTCACCCTGCCTTGGTGGGTATTACTTCCAGGATTTCAACTTCCCAGACCAAGTCCCAACCGGCGAGCGGATGCGAGAAATCCATGGTGACTTCATACTCGGAAACTTCCAGAACCGTCCCGGGAATTTCCTCGCCCGAGGGCAGTGCGAACCCGATGACCTGGCCCGGCTCAAGCTTCAACTCGGGCGGAAATTCATCCCGCGGCATCACCTGCGGCGCGGGCGTCTCGGGCGCGCCGACCTCGGCAGCGCCAATTTCGAAGCGGCGGCTATCTCCCGCGCGCATTCCCAGCAGGCGATCTTCCAGCACCGGCAGCCAATCGCCTTTGCCCATGACATGCGTGGCGGGCGATGTCTCGCGAGTGGTTTCGACGATGTGACCGTCGGCGAGACTCAACGTGTAGTGCAGCGTCACCAGGCTGCTCTTCCCAATCTCTGTAACGTCCCCGGCCATATGCGCCCTAACCTGTGCCCTGCGACGATTTTCCGATACCGATGGCATCGAACGCAATCAGGATGGCGCCAATAGTGATGGCGGAATCCGCGACATTGAACGCCGGCCAATGCCAGCTTTGGTAATACACGT
>CAKKQL010000129.1 GCA_919902095.1 Acidiferrobacterales bacterium | reverse complement strand
CAGCGCGTTGTCGTCCACCTGGATTTTGGCGTCGAGCGCCAGCAGCTCACCGGCCGCGGTTACCACCAGCGGGTTGATCTCGACCAGCGCCAGGTCGCGCGCCTTGAACATGTGAAAAATGCTCAGCATCAGCCGCTGCAGCTGGCCCACCTGCCTGTCCTTGAGCCCGAGGGCAAAGGCAATCTCGCGGCACTGATAGCCCTGCAAACCGGCGACCGGATGGGCCACCGCCTTGTGGATCTTCTCCGGCTGGCGTGCCGCGAGCTCTTCGATCTCCATGCCGCCCTCGGCCGAGGCGATAAACACCACCCGCTCCAGACTGCGGTCCACGAGGCAGGCCAGGTAGAGTTCGCGCGCAATGGCGCACGGGGCCTCGATCAGCAGCCGCTCCACCGGCTGACCGGCAGGCCCGGTCTGGTGGGTTACCAGACGTGAACCCAGAAGGCTGTCTACGGTCTGCTCAAGCTGTCCGCGACCGCTGACCTTCTTCACTCCGCCGGCCTTGCCGCGACCGCCGGCATGAATCTGGGCCTTTACCATCCAGCTGTCGCCGCCTAGTTCCTCGGATGCCGCGAGCGCCTCGCGCCGGGAAAAGACCGGTTTTCCCGCAGGCACTGGAATGTCGTACTGCGCCAGCAGCGCCTTGGCCTGATATTCATGTAAATTCATATGGTTCTGGATTTCTTGTTATATCGTTTGTTATGTCTGGCCAGCTGCCAATACAGCGGACAGAAATGCAATCTTACCGCTCCGGCAGCGGATAAAAACCCGCCGCAGCTGGCGGCGCGCATTGTGTCGAAAAACCTTGGGCATATCCATTTTCAGCCGAAACCGCCACGGCCGCTCCCTCTGAACCGGCAGCCAGCGTGCCGTTCTTGCCTTAACCGATAAAAATGCTAGGATTCTCTGACCGACCGGTCAGTCAGTATAATCACGCGACTTCGCCAAATGGCAGATCCGAATCCAGAGCAGACGCTGGCAACCGCGCCCGAGGCGCCCGCCCGCGCCAGCACCGAAGCCGTCAGCCGCATCCTCGCCGCGGCCGAGGAGCTGTTCGCGCGTCACGGCTTCGATGCCGTGTCGATGAACGCCATCGCCGAGGCGGCCGCCGTCAGCAAGGCTAACATCTTCCACCACTTTGAATCCAAGAACGCGCTCTACCTGGCGGTCGTGCGCGGTGCCTGCGCCGACAGTGCCGAGCGCCTGCAGCGGCTGCAGAACGACGGCGGCGCCATTCCCGAACGCCTCGCGGACTTCGCCAGCAGCCATCTCAAGAGCCTGCTCGAACACGACCGCGTCTCGCGCCTGATCCTGCGCGAACTGGTCGGCGAGCAAGGCGCGCCGCGCGCCCAGGAACTGGCCGAGAAGGTGTTCGGCGAGAACTTTGCCAGCCTGGTGGATATCGTGCGCACCGGCCAGCGGCGCGGCGAGCTGCGCGACGACTTCGATCCGGCCATGGTGGCGACGCTACTCATCGGCGCGAACGTCTTTTTCTTCGAGTCCTGCGAGGTGCTGCGCCATTTCAAGGAAGTGGACTTCGCCCGCGATCCGGAACGCTACAGCCGGATGCTCATGGACATGCTACTGCGCGGCATCGGCAGCGGCGACCGGACCACCCGTTAAGCCCCCTGCACACCGATCGGGAACAGCTCATGCAAAAATCAACAATAACCGCGACCCTGCTGCTGCTCCCGTTGCTGGTGACGATGCTCACCGGCTGCGGCGCCAAAGAACCGTCAAAGCCGCCCGAAAAGATTACCAATGTCACGGTCGCGCGCGTCGCGCAGAAGGACCTGCTGGTCACGGAATCGGCGGTGGGAACGGAAACGGCACTCGGTGCGGCGCTTGACTATGACCCGACGCGCGGCGGCGGCAACACCTTCTACGTGCGTCTGCCCTTCCCCGAGCAAGTCGCCAATCAGCTCAAGCTCGGACAGGCGGTAACGCTCACGACCTTCGCCGGAAATAAGTCCGCGCAAGGGCGCATCCGCGAGATTCGCCCGCCGCTCAATGTCACCACGCAGTCGCGCGACGTCATCGCCGCGGTCAACAACGCCGGCTGGCGTCCGGAAGGCAGTATCCGCGGCGAGGTAAATCTCGGTGTGCGCCGCAACGCACTGATCGTGCCGGAACAGGCGGTGGTGCTGCGCCCTGCCGGCACGGTGGTTTACATGGTCGCGGGCGACGCCGTAACGCAGCGCCGCGTCAAGACCGGTGTCGTGAGCGAGGGCGTCATCGAGATCGTTGAAGGCGTCAAGGCCGAGGAAACCGTGGCGGTGGACGGCGCCGCGCTGCTCTCCGACAACGCCAAGATCAAGGTACGAGAGCCGGCGCCGTGACACTGCCCGAGTTTTCCATCCGCCGCCACGTATTCACCCTCATGGTGAGCTTCGTGCTCATCCTGTTCGGCGTCATTGGGCTCAACCGCCTCGGGCTCGATAAGTTCCCCAAGATCGACTTCCCGGTCGTCGCGGTCGTGACCACCATGCCGGGCGCCGATCCCGACATCGTGGACCGCAATATCACCGACCGTGTCGAAGAGGTCGTGAACCAGGTACCGGGCGTGAAGTCCATCATCTCGAGTTCCTCGCTCGGCGCCTCGGTGGTGAATGTCGAGTTCGAGCTTGAGAAGAACCTGGACGTGGCCTACCAGGAGGTCAAGGCCAAGGTCGACAGCATCCTGAAGAAACTGCCGGAGAATGCCGACCCGCCGGTGGTGCGCAAGGTCGAGGTCGGCGCCTCCGCCGTGGTCTGGGTGGCGCTCACCGGCAACCGCACGATCCAGGAGCTCAATACCTACGCCGAGGAAGTCATCAAGCCGCGTCTGCAAACCGTGAGCGGCGTCGGCGACGTGCTGATTGGCGGCCAGATCAAGCGCACGATCCGCGTCTGGCTCGACCCCGACCGGCTGCGCGCGTTCGAACTTTCGCCGCTCGACGTGGCCAACGCCATCAAGCGCGAGCACGTGATCCAGCCGGCCGGGTTCCTCAACAGCCCGAGTCGCGAGTGGCTCATCAAGTTCGACGCCGAATACAGCAAGATCAAGGACATGGGCCAGATGGTCGTGGCCTACCGCCAGGGCGCGCCGGTGTATCTCAAGAACGTGGCGCGCGTCGAGGACGGCCTCGAGGACGCGCGCAAACTCGCGCGCTACAAGGGCGAGCCGGCCGTGGGCCTCGGCATCGTCAAAACCTCGGACGCCAACACCGTCGCCGTGGTGGACAAAATCAAGGAGCGCGTGGAAAAGGAAATCCGCCCCAGCCTGCCCGCCGGCCTCGACATCCGCTATTCCTCGGACGATTCGATCGCGATCCGCCAGTCCATCGCCGCGCTCAAGGAACACCTGGTGCTCGGCACTTTCTTCGCCGCGCTCATGGTATTCCTGTTCCTCAAGAGCGGCCGTTCGACGCTGATCATCGCCACCGCCATCCCGGTGTCGCTGTTCGCCACGTTCGCGGTCATGTACTTCGCCGGCTATACCCTGAACAAGATCACCCTGCTCGGACTGCTGCTGCTCATCGGCGTGGTCGTGGACGACGCCATCGTGGTGCTGGAAAACATCTTCCGCCACCGCGAGGAGCAGCACGAGGACAAGGAGAAGGCCGCCATCGAGGGCTCGGGCCAGGTAATCTTCGCCGTGTTCGCCTCGACGCTCACGCTCGTGTCCATCTTCCTGCCGGTGGCCTTCATCACCGGCATTCTCGGGCGCTTCCTGTCGTCGTTCGCGTTGGTCGTGGTCATTGGCGTGCTGGCGTCGTTGTGGGTCTCGCTCACGCTCACGCCGATGCTGTGCGCGCGCTACCTGACCATGCCCAAGACCCATGGCCCGGTATATAACTTCCTGGAGAACGCCTTCGCGCGACTTGAGAGCGGCTATCGCGCGCTCATCGCGCTCGCGCTCGCGCATCGCTGGAAGGTCATCGGCGTCGCCGTGACGATCGTGGCATCGAGCGTGCTGGTGTTCAAGTACGTCGGCAAGACCTTCGTGCCGGAAGAGGACGAGTCGCGCTTCGTGATCATGACCCAGGCGCCTCTCGGCTCGAACCTCGAATACACGAGCAAGAAACTCTCCGAGGTCGAGACGGTCGTCGCCAAACACCCGGAGGTCCACAGCTACTTCTCGGCCGTGGGCCTCGGCGAAGTCGGCCAGGTGACGACCGGCCGCACCTTCGTGCGCCTGGTGGAACGCAATGAGCGCAAGCTGTCGCAATTCGAGCTCATGCGCGAGCTGCGCCGTGAGCTGAACCAGATCCCCGGCATTGAGGCGTTCCCGGCGGCGATATCGCCCATCGGCGGATTGCGCGGCGAACCGCTGCAATTCGGCATCCTCGGACCGGATCTGCACAAGATCGACGAACTCACGCACGAGATGGTCGAGCGCCTGTCGAAGGTCGAGGGCATCGCCAAACTCGACAACGAGCTCAAGCTCAACCTGCCCGAGGTGCGGCTGAGTCTCGACCGTGAGCGCGCCGCCCAGCTCGGCATCTCGGCCGCCGACGTGGCCCAGACGCTCAACACCATGACCGGCGGCGTGGACATCGCCGAATTCCGCGAAGGCAGCCAGCGCTACGACATCCGCCTGCAGGTCGAACCCGGCGAGCGCACCAACGTCGAGAGCCTGAAGAAAATCTTCGTCAAGAGTCGCCAGGGCGACCTGGTGCGTCTCGACAGTCTGGTGGCGGTCGAAGAAGGCCTGGGGCCGGCGGAGATCAAACGCCGCAACCGTCAGTACGCCGGCTTCATCTACGGTGCGCTCGAAGGCCTGCCGCTCGGCGACGCCACCACAGCCGTCAACCGTATCGCCGCCGAGATCCTGCCGGCGGGCTATTCCATCGCCTACATCGGCCAAGCCGAGGAATTCGCCAAGACCGGCGGCTACGTGGTATTCGCCTTTTCGCTCGCGCTGGTCATGATCTACATGGTGCTCGCAAGCCAGTTCAACTCGCTGCTGCAACCGCTGGTGGTCATGGTGGCGCAGCCGCTCGCCATCATCGGCGGCGTGACGGCGCTGTGGATGTTCGGCGAAACGCTCAACATCTTCTCGATGATCGGCATGATCCTGCTCATGGGCCTGGTGGCCAAGAACTCGATCCTGCTCATTGACCTCACCAACCAGTACCGCGCGAAAGGCATGAGCATCCGCGACGCGCTGAACGAAGCCTGCCCGCACCGAATGCGGCCGGTGCTGATCACCTCGCTCACCGTGATCGCCGCCATGCTGCCGGCAGCCATCGGCCTCGGGCCCGGCGTCGAGACCAACCGCCCGCTCGCGCTCGTGGTCATGGGCGGCATGGTGTCCTCGACACTACTGACGCTGGTGGTGGTGCCGGCGGTCTACTCCCTGGTCGAAGAAACGTTGGCGCGCCGGCACGCCGGGGCTGGCAGCGCCGCACGGCTGTGGCAACGGCTGCGCGCCTGGCGCCCGCGTCTGGGACGGGGGCCGGCATGAAACGGCGCTTCTGGCTTTCCGCCCTGCTCCTGACCGCCGCGCCGGCGGCGGCCGAGGACCTGATCGAGGTCTACCGCCAGGTGCAGGCCAACGATCCGGTCTGGGCCGCGGCGCGCGCGAACTACGAAGCCAACATCGAGAAATTGCCGCAGGGGCGGGCACAGATTCTGCCGACGGTCAATTTCTCCGCCGGCACGACCGACACCGACCTACGCTCGAAGAGCCCAACCGTCGACGGACGCTTTCGCTTCGGCACCGATACCTACAGCCTGAACCTGACGCAACCGCTCTACCGCAGGCAGAACACCGCCGCCTACGCCCAGGGAGAGCACCAGGCGACCCAGGCCGAACATGAATTCCTCGGTGCGCGCCACGACCTCATGCTGCGCGCGGCCCAGACCTACTTCAATGTGCTCGCCGCGCAGGATGTGTACGACTACAACGTTCGCGAGAAAACCGTGATCGAGCGCCTGCTCACGCTTGCGCGCCGCAACTTCTCGGTCGGCACCGCGAGCCTGGTGGACGTGCACGAGACCGAGGCGCGGCTCGACGCGGCACGCGCCCTGGAGATCGCCGCCGCCACCGACCTCGACGCCAAACGCGAGGCGCTGCGCGCCCTGACCGGCGCGCAACCCGGCATGCTGGCGCGCCTCAAGCGCCTGGCGCCGCAGGCGCCGGACCCGGCGAGCGCGGAAAAATGGGCCGAGCGCGCGCTCGCCGAGAACCCCGTGGTCCGGGCGCGCGCCGAGGCGCTCGCCGCGGCGCGGCAGGAACTCGAGAAAAATCGCGCCGGCCATCTGCCGACGCTCGACCTCACCGCCTCGCACAGCTACTCCGACGCCGGCGGCAGCTCGACCGGGGCCTATAGCGATCAACGCTCGAACCAGGTGGGCATCCTGTTCACCCTGCCGCTCTACCAGGGCGGCGCAGTTGCCTCCAAGGTGCGCGAGACCGCCGCGCGGCGCGACGAGGCCGACCGGCGTCTCGAGCAGGCCAGACGCGAGGCCGCGCAGCAGGCGCGCCAACATTACCTCGCGGCCCTCAACGGCATCGCCCGCATCCAGGCACTGGAGCAGGCGCTCGCCTCCAGCCAGCGCGCGCTCGAAACCACGCTGCTCGGCTACGAGCGCGGGCAGCGCACCGGCGTGGACGTGCTCAACACCCAGCGCGAGCTCTACCGCACCCGCCGCGACCTGACGGCGGCGCGCTACGAGTACCTTAACAGCCGCCTGCGCCTGCTGGCGGCGGCCGGCGTGCTGGACGAGTCCGAGCTCGAAGCGATCAACCGCATGCTCGGCGACACCGCGGCCGGAAGTTCCTGACGCCGGGCCATGGGCCGTCGTCTGCCTATCCTCAGGCCCGATGCCGGGCTGGATTTTCCGCCCGTCGAAACCGCCTCACCCGAGGGACTGCTGGCGGTCGGCGGCGACCTACGGCCGGAGCGGCTGCTCGCCGCCTACCGGCGTGGCATCTTTCCCTGGTACAGCGACGGCCAGCCGATCCTGTGGTGGTCGCCCGACCCGCGCGCGGTGCTGTTTCCGGAAAAGTTGAAAATATCGCGCAGCCTGCACAAAACACTGCGTGCGGGAAAATTCCGCGTCACGTTCGATCAGCGTTTCCGCGACGTGATGCGGGCGTGCGCCTTGCCGCGTTCAAAGGACCCCGCGGCCGGCACCTGGATCACGGCCGCCATGATCGAGGCCTATACGGAACTGCACCGGCTCGGCCATGCGCATTCGGTCGAGGCCTGGCGCGGCACGGAGCTCGTCGGCGGACTCTATGGCGTGGCACTCGGCGGTGCGTTTTTCGGCGAGTCCATGTTCGCGCGCGAAACCGATGCCTCCAAGGTCGCGTTCGTGCGCCTCGTGCGCCAGCTCGCCCGCTGGGGCTACACGCTCATCGACTGCCAGCTGTACACCGCGCACCTCGCGCGCTTCGGCGCCGAGGAAATCCCGCGCAGCACGTTCCTGCATTTACTCGCCCAAGCCCAAGCCCTGCCGGGCCGCCGCGGCTGCTGGATGTTTGAGACAAATGGACAGGATTGACGGGATTTGAAAAGATTGACAGCAAGGGCAAAGATGAATTGACAGGATTAACAGGATTCAAGCGAATCCGGCGCGCTTTTGGTTCGAATCCTGTTAATCCTGTCCATTCCGTTTTTCATCTGTCATGACGCGCACGCACCAGACGCCGACGCTGTTCCTGTCGCTGCCGCACCCGTGCAGCTACCTGCCGGGACGGG
>CAKKQL010000128.1 GCA_919902095.1 Acidiferrobacterales bacterium | reverse complement strand
AGCCCAACGAGTTTTCGCGCATCATCGCCGAGCACGGCGGGCGCGAGAACGCCTTCACCGGCTACGACTACACCGGCTATTACCAGCAGCTCGAGAAATCGCGCCTGCCCATCAGTTTCGAGCTCGAGGCCGACCGCATGCGCAATCTCCGGCTCGATGACGAAGACTTCCGCAAGGAGGTCAAGGTCGTGATGGAAGAGCGGCGGCTGCGTACCGAGGACCAGCCGGAGGCATTGACGTTCGAAAAGTTCATGGCCGCGGCCTACACCACGCACGCCTATAAAAATCCGGTCATCGGCTGGATGCCGGATCTGGAACGCATGACGACCGCCGACCTGCGCAGCTGGTACGACCGCTGGTATGCGCCGAACAACGCCACGCTGGTGGTGGTCGGCGACGTCAACCCCATCGAGGTATTCGCCTTGGCGCGGCGCCATTTCGGTTCCGTGCTGCGGCGCGAACTGCCGCTGGCGCTGGCGCCGGCGGAGCCGCCGCAGGCCGCCGAGCGGCGCGTGCGCGTGTCGGCGCCGGCCGAGGTGCCGTATCTGCTGCTCGGTTACCACGTCCCGGTGATCGCCGCCGATGACAAATCCGCCGAGCCGTACGCGCTCGATGTGTTCGCCGCCATTCTCGGCGGCGGCAACAGCTCGCGCCTGGCGCAGGAGCTCGTGCGCGAGCAGAAAATCGCCTCGAGCGCCGACGCCAGCTACTCCCTGATCGCGCGTGCTCCCGGGATGCTGATGCTGGACGGCACGCCCGCGGCCGGGCACACGATCGCGGAGCTCGAACAGGCGCTGCGCGCGCAGGTGGCGCGCCTGCGCGATGCGCCCGTGACCGACGAGGAACTGGCGCGCGTCAAGGCGCAGGTGGTGGCGGCCAACGTCTACAGCCGCGACTCGGTATTCGGTCAGGCGATGCAGATCGGCCAGCTGGCGGTTGCTGGCCTCGACTGGCGCCTGCAGGACCAGATCGTCCGCCGCCTCAAGGCGGTGACGGCGCGCGAGGTGCAGGACGTCGCGCAGAAATACCTCGTGGACGCCAATCTCACGGTCGCCGTGCTCGACCCCAAACCCGGTGGCAAGGCCCGCCCGCGTACCACCTCGGGGACCGGCCATGTTCGCTAGGTTCCTCGCCGCGTTGTTCCTGCTGGCCGCGTCGGCCACCGCTATCGCCGGCCCGAAAATCGAGCACTGGACGCTGGCGAACGGCGCGCGCGTCTATTTCGTGCCGGCGCGCGAGCTGCCGATGGTGCAGCTGCGCGCGGTTTTCGACGGCGCCGCGCAGCGCGACCCGGCGGCGCGGCACGGGCTGGCGCACCTGACCGGTCTCATGCTGCGCGAGGGTACCGGTACGCTCACGGCCGACGACGTCGCCCGCCGTTTCGAGGGTCTGGGCGCGGAGTTCTCGGCCGGTGCCGACCGCGAAATGGCGACCGTCAGCCTGCGCAGCCTGACGGATACGGCGCTGTTCGAGCCGGCCGTGGACCTGTTCACGCGGCTGCTGGCGGCGCCGTCCTTTCCCGAGCCGAGCCTCGCGCGCGAGCGCGCGCGCCTGCGGGTGGCGCTGCAAAAAGACCGCCAGACGCCCGGCGCGGTGATCCAGAAGGATTTTTTCCGCGCGCTCTACGGCGATCACCCCTATGCCCGCGAGCCGATCGGCGACGAGGCCGGCCTCGACGCCATCCGGCGCGAGGATCTGGTGGCGCACCACCGCCGCTATTACACCGGCCGCAACGCGCTGCTCGTGATCGTCGGCAACCTGAGCGGGCGCGAGGCGCGCCAGGTGGCCACGCGTGTGCTCGGCGGCCTGCCGGCCGGCGAGCCCGCGCCGCCGACGCCGCCGGTGCCCGCACCCGCGCCGCGCGAGGAGCTGATCCGGTTTCCGGCAACGCAGTCGCATATCCGCCTCGGCCAGCCGGGGCTGGCGCGTCACGACCCGGACTATTTTGCGCTGTTCGTCGGCAACTACATCCTCGGTGGCGGCGGGCTGGTGTCGCGGCTGTCGGTCGCGGTACGCGAGCAGCGCGGCCTGTCCTACAGCGTCTACAGCTACTTCTATCCGATGCGCGAGCGCGGGCCGTTCGTGCTCGGCCTGCAGACGCGCAACGACCAGCGCCGCGAGGCGCTCGCGGTGGTGCGCCAGGTGCTCGCCGGCTTCATCGCCGACGGCCCGACGGAAGCGGAGCTGGAGGCGGCGAAGAAACATCTCACCGGCAGCTTCCCGCTGCGACTCGACAGCAGCGGCAAGATCGCCGACAACCTCGCGGTCATCGGGTTTTATCGCCTGCCGCTCACGTATCTCGATGATTTTATCCCGAACGTCGAGAAGGTGACGGTGGCGCAGGTGCGGGACGCGTTCCGGCGGCGCGTGCAGCCAGACAAGATGGTGACGGTCATTGTCGGCGGGCAAGAGTAAGCCGCGCCCGCGCCCGCAGGCCGCGGGTTACCCCGGCCGGTTGCGCATCATCGCTGGCCAGTGGCGCGGCCGGCGCCTGCCGGTGCCGGAGGCGCCCGGGCTGCGACCGACGCCGGATCGCGTGCGCGAGACGCTGTTCAACTGGCTCGCGCCTTACCTCGAAGGCGCCACCTGTCTCGACCTCTTCGCCGGCACCGGCGCGCTGTGCCTCGAGGCGCTCTCGCGCCGCGCCGCGCGCGCCATCATGGTGGAGCAGGCGGCGCCGGTCGTCGAGGCGTTGCGGCGCAACGTGCAGACCCTCAATGCGCACGGTGCCGAGGTGCGGCACGCGGACGCCGTCGAGTTCCTGCAAGGACCGCCGCAGCCGGTGGACATCCTGTTCCTCGATCCGCCGTTCGCGAGCGATCTCATCGGTCGCTGCGCGGCGCTCGCCGAGGCGCGCGGCTGGGTCAGGCCCGGCGGCCTGATTTACATCGAGGCCCCGAGCCGGCTGCAGGCGCTGCCGCTCCCGCCCAACTGGGAGCTGGTTCGCAGCAAGGCCGCCGGCCAGGTGGGGTATCATCTCGCGAGACGAGTAGTAAGTGGCAAGCAGCAAGGATAAAATCAGGCTGCGCCGTCCTTGAGACCTGCTACGTGCCGCTTGCTACTGTTTTGACATGAACGTCATCGCCCTCTATCCCGGAACGTTCGACCCGATCACCAACGGTCATACCGATCTGGTGCGCCGCGCCGCGAACCTGTTCGACCAGGTGATCGTGGCGATCGCCGCCAACCCCACCAAGCAGCCGCTGTTCGACCTCAAGGAACGCGTCGAGCTGGCGCGCGCGGCGCTCACGGGCATCGAGCGCGTGACGGTCGCGGGATTTGACGATCTGCTCGTGGATTGCGTGCGCCGGCATAAGGGGCGCGTGATCCTGCGCGGCCTGCGCGCGGTCTCGGACTTCGAGTACGAGTTCCAGCTCGCCGGCATGAACCGCCGCCTGGCGCCGGAGGTCGAGACGGTGTTCATGACGCCCTCGGAGCAGGAGATGT
>CAKKQL010000127.1 GCA_919902095.1 Acidiferrobacterales bacterium | reverse complement strand
CTTCGAACCAGCAGACCGACATCAACCTGCCGTACATCACCGCCGACGCCAAGGGGCCGAAGCATCTGGCTATCAAGCTCACGCGCGCCAAGCTCGAGGCGCTGGTCGAGGACCTCGTCACCCGCACCGTTGAGCCGTGCAAAATCGCGCTTAAGGATGCCGGGCTGTCGATCGCGGAGATTAACGACGTGATTCTCGTCGGCGGCCAGACGCGCATGCCGAAGGTGCAGGAAACGGTGAAAAATTTCTTCGGCAAGGAGCCGCGCAAGGACGTCAACCCGGACGAGGCCGTGGCCGTGGGCGCCGCCATCCAGGGTGGCGTGCTCGGCGGCCACGTCAAGGACGTGCTGCTGCTCGACGTCACGCCGCTGTCGCTCGGCATCGAGACGCTCGGCGGCGTCATGACCAAGCTCATCCAGAAAAACACCACGATCCCGACCAAGGCCGCGCAGGTGTTCTCGACCGCGGACGAAAACCAGGGCGCGGTGACGGTGCACGTGCTTCAGGGCGAGCGCGAAATGACCGTGGGCAACAAATCGCTCGGCCGTTTCGACTTGACCGGCATCCCGCCGGCGCCGCGCGGCATGCCGCAGATCGAGGTGACGTTCGACATCGACGCCAACGGCATCCTGCACGTGTCGGCCAAGGACAAGGGCACCGGCAAGGAGAACAAGATCGAGATCAAGGCCGGTTCGGGCCTGAACGAAGACGAAATCCAGCGCATGGTCAAGGACGCCGAGGCGCACGCCGAGGAGGACCGCAAGGCGCGTGAGCTGGTCGAGGCGCGCAACCAGGCGGACGCCATGGTTCACAGCGTGCGCAAGTCGCTCACGGAGCATGGCGACAAGGTTGATGCCGCCGAGAAGGAAAAGATCGAGGCCGCGATCAAGGACGTCGAGGGCGTATTGAAGGGCGACGACAAGGACGACATCCAGAAGAAGACCGAGGCGCTGATGCAGGCGTCGCACAAGCTCGCCGAGCAGATATACAAGCAGACGCAGGCCGCGGGCGCCGGCGCGGCCGCCGAGGCCGCCAGTGGCGCGGACGCCAAGGGCGGCGGCGGGGACAACGTGGTTGACGCCGAATTCCAGGAAGTGAAGGACGACAAAAAATAAGTTTTCAGCTTAAAGCTGAAAACCAGAGCGGTGAGGTCGGGCAGGCGCAGGAGAGATTCTGCGCCTGCTTGCTATTGGGGTTTAGCTGACAACTGATAGCTGATTACTGACAGCCACGGTTCATGAAAAAAGACTACTACGAAACGCTCGGGGTCGCGCGCAACGCGCCGGAGGCCGAGATCAAGCAGGCCTACCGGCGCCTGGCCATGAAGTTGCACCCCGACCGCAACCCCGGCGACAAGACCACCGAGGCCAAGTTCAAGGAAGCGAAGGAGGCCTACGAGATTCTGTCGGACGCGCAGAAGCGCGCGGCCTACGACCAGTTCGGTCATGCCGGCGTGGACCCCGCGGCCGCTGCCGGTGCGGCCGGCGGTTTCTACGGCGCCGGCGCGGGCGGCGCGAACTTCGCCGACATCTTCGGTGACGTGTTCGGCGACATCTTCGGCGGCGGGCGCCGCGGCGGCCAGGTGCATCGCGGTTCCGATCTGCGTTACAGCCTCGAGCTCTCGCTCGAGGACGCGGTCAAGGGCACCGAGGTGCGCATCCGCGTGCCGGCGCTCGAAGCCTGCGAAACCTGTCACGGCAGCGGCGCCAAACCCGGCACGCAGGCGGCGACCTGTCGCACCTGCGGCGGCCACGGCCAGGTGCGCATGCAGCAGGGTTTCTTTTCCATCCAGCAGACCTGCCCCACCTGCCGCGGGCAGGGCAAGACCATCACCGATCCGTGCAGCGCCTGCCACGGCGCCGGGCGCGTGCAGCACACCAAGACGCTGTCGGTGAAAGTGCCGGCGGGCGTGGACGAGGGCGACCAGATACGGCTCGCGGGCGAGGGCGAGGCCGGCGAGCACGGCGGGCCGGCGGGCGATCTGTACGTGCAGATGCGGCTCAAGCCGCACCCGATCTTCAAGCGCGACAGCGACGACCTGCACTGCGAGGTGCCGGTGAGCATCGTGCAGGCGACGCTCGGCGCCGAAGTCGAGGTGCCGACCCTCGGCGGACGCGCGACCATCAAGGTTCCCCCCGGCACCCAGAGCGAGAAGGTTCTCCGCCTGCGCGGCAAGGGCGTGCGCAACGTGCGCAGCGGCAGCGTCGGCGACCTCTACTGCCACCTGAGCGTCGAGACGCCGGTGAACCTGACGCCCAAACAGAAGGAACTGCTGGAAGAGTTCGACCGTCTGGTGAAGGAGGGCGGGGCCAGGCACAGCCCGCGTGAATCGTCGTGGCTCGACAAGCTCAAGGGCCTGTTCGGGTAATACACCTGCCGGCGGCGTCCCTGTACAGCCTGCCGCTAAATCCATTATTCTGATCGTCAGCAATTCACTGGCGGACAATTCTAATGATCAATATCGCCATTACCGGCGCCAGCGGGCGCATGGGTCGGGCGCTGGTGCAGGCCGTCAGCCAGAACGAGGGCCTGCGCCTCACGGGCGCGACCGAGCGCGCCGGCAGCGATGCCGTCGGCCTGGACGCCGGCGAGCTCGCCGGCACCGGCCGCCTCGGGGTCGCCATCCGCGACCGGCTCGACGGCCTCGACTTCGATGTGCTGGTGGACTTCACCCGTCCCGAGGCCACGCTCGCGCACCTTGAACATTGCCGGCGCGCCGGCCGGCGCCTCGTCATCGGCACCACCGGCTTCGATGACGCCGGAAAAAAGAAGATTGCCGACGCCGCGAAGGACATCGGCATCGTGTTCGCGCCCAACATGAGCGTGGGCGTCAATCTCTGCTTCAAGCTGCTCGAAACCGCAGCACGCGTGCTGGGTGATTCCGTGGACGTCGAAATCACCGAGGCGCACCACCGTTACAAGGCCGACAGTCCCTCGGGCACGGCGCTGCGCATGGGCGAGGTGGTGGCCAAGGCCCTGAACCGTGACCTCAAGGACTGCGCGGTGTACGGCCGCCACGGCTTGAGCGGCGAGCGCCCGCGGTCGGTCATCGGTTTCTCGACTATCCGCGCCGGCGACATCGTCGGCGACCACACGGTGCTGTTCGCCGGCAACGGCGAGCGCGTCGAGATCACGCACAAGGCCGAATCGCGCCTGACCTTCGCCAACGGCGCGCTGCGCGCCGCGCGCTGGCTGATGAACAAGAAGAACGGTCTGTACGACATGCAGGACGTGCTGGGGTTACGCTGATTTCTTCGGAGTGCGCGCAGTTGCTTCGGTAAAGCCCAGGTACCGCTGCGCTCCGTCTGGATGACCGCCAGCGGGTTTTCCGCGACTCGTCACTATCGTCGCGCGGGCAGTGCGGCCGCGAGATCGGCGCGGCTTTCCTCCCAACCGATGAAGGTGCGGATGGCGTAGGCCAGGAACGCCGCATTGATCAGGCTGAACGCCGCCAGCATCCAGCGCCCGTGCCAGACGTCATTGCCGGCGCCGAGCAGCCACTGGCCGAGCAGCACATACGCCGCCACCACGTACAGCGCCGGCGCCGGCGTGCGGCCGACAATCTTGGGCGTGCGGCCGAACGGGACTTTGCGGCCGGTGATCG
>CAKKQL010000126.1 GCA_919902095.1 Acidiferrobacterales bacterium | reverse complement strand
ATTCCTTACAGAAGATGTTCGACACGCCGGAATTGGCCGCGGAAATAACCTGTCTGCCCGTTGGAATTCTCGGCGTTGACGCCGCCATCTTGTTCGCCGATATTCTGACACTGCCCACGCAAATGGGCTTTGATATCCGTTTTGATGACCGTCACGGGCCGGTCATCGGGGGCACGATCGCCAGTGATCTGCGCCATCGCGACGATATCCATGATGCGGATGATTTTTCCGGCGTGACGAAGACTATTCGTTTGGTCAATGAGCAGCTTGCGGGTGGCAATGTTCCGCTCATCGGTTTTGCCGGTTCGCCGTTTACGGTGTTGACTTATCTGGTCGAAGGCGGGTCCGCGGTCAATTTCACCCGGATGTTCCGTTTTTTCAACGAACATCCGGCGCATTTTGAGGCGTGGATGGAACTTTTGACGCAAAATACGATCCATTATCTCAACGCGCAGAAGGAGGCGGGGGTCGCCGCTTTCCAACTATTCGACAGTTGGGCGGGGATTTTGCGTCCGGCGGATTTCGCCCACTGGGTGCTGCCTTTCGTGCGCCGGATATTCAAAGAGGTCGACTTGCCGTCGATCTATTTCGCGCGCAATTGCGCGCATCTTCTGGCTTTGATGGACCAGTCCGAAGCCGACTTTTTGTCCGTCGATCACACCGTTGTCCTCGGGCACCACACGATCCTCGAGAAAACGAAAAAAGGCGTCCAGGGCAATCTGTTCAACGGACTTTTGTACGCGGATGACGCGACGCTGGCGAAGGAAACGCGCGACGTTTTGATCGGCGGCGTTAAACACGGCCGGTACATCTTCAATCTAAGTCACGGCGTTTTTCCGGACGTGGAAGTCGATAAATTGAAACGCGTTGTTGAACAAGTGCACGCGTTTGATAAAAGAAATTAATCGTATTCCGTATCTCGTATCTCGTATTTCGTTGGAAGGCGGGCCGAGCGACGAGATACAAGCGACGAGATACGAAGGTTATGTCTAAGACTATCATTATCATCGGCGCCGGGATCAGCGGCCTGGCAACGCTGCATTATCTTAAAAAGAAATACGCCGCGCGCCCCGAGGTCACGATACTTCTTTTCGAGCAAAGCCCCATGCCTGGCGGGACGATCCAGTCGGTCACTCGCGGCAACTGTCTCTTTGAGACCGGCCCCAACGGGTTTCTCGATTCCTCCCGGAGGGAGCCTAACGGCAAACCGCGCACGCTGGAGTTTGTCGCTGAGCTGGGCCTTGTCGGCGAGCTGGTCAAAGCCGGCCGCGATGCCCGGATCCGCTATATCTGTTTAAATAACGTTTTGTATCCTTTCCCGATGAGCCCGGGCAGTTTTTTCGGCTTTCGTCCGATGCGCCTGCGTGAGAAACTGCGTGTTTTCGCCGAGCCGTTTGTGGCGCGCGGCACGGATCCCGATGAGAGCGTTTACGGTTTCGGCGCGCGGCGGTTGGGCGAGAAATTTTCGCAGTTATTCCTGGACCCGATGGTGAGCGGCATCTACGGCGGCGACGCGCGCGCGACGGTTCTGAAGGCCGCCTTCGGCAGGATCCATGAATTGGAACAGCGATATGGTTCGTTGTCCAGGGCCATGATGAAATTGCGCAAGGGAGGAATGCCGAAGGGCACATTGACTTCGTTTCATCGCGGGCAGGCGCAATTGACCGACGCGCTGGCGAGTCGTTACGCGCAGGATGTTCGGTTTAATCAGGAAGTTCAAAGGATCACGCACGTGTCCGGACGTTTTGTTGTCGCGACTGCCGGCGCGCGCTATGAAGCGGATGAACTTTTTGTTTGTACGCCGGCCTATCAGGCCGCGACGATGATCAAGGAAATGAGTCCTTCCATGGCGCGCGAATTGGAAAAGATCCGCTATTCATCGATGGCGGTCATCGGATTGGTTTTCCCGCGCAAAGCGTTTGAACACTCCCCTAAAGGATTCGGATATTTGATCCCCTCCAGCGAGGGCAAGGAAGTTTTAGGTGTTTTGTTCGAAAGCAATATTTTCCCGGGCCGCTGCGGCAAAGAGGAGATATTACTGCGGATCATGGTCGGTGGCGCGCGCCATCCGGATATCCTGGCGAAGTCCCGCGAGGCCTTGACCGCGCTGGCATTAAAGGAAGTTCAGACGACGCTTAAAACAGAGGCTTCACCCATTGAGACATTTTTCGTCCAGTGGCCCAAAGCGATCCCGCAATATGATGTCGCCTATACGCAAGCCGAGCGCGGGCTGGAAGAGGAATTAAAGAAATGGAAGGGTCTGTATCTGGTCGCCAATTACCGCAAGGGCGTTTCGCTCAACGACTGCATCGAGAACGCGTACCAGGCCGCCTTCGGCGAGCCTCGCCCGCCGGAGGCGAGGTTCGCCAAGGGCGACCAAGGGCGGGCCGCCCAAGGGTCGTTCGTTTGAGAAATTCCATGCGCGATTCCTCTGTAAATTCAGTCACGTAAATATTCGCGAAAATTTAACGCTTGTATTTTTTAGGGGATTTATTACAATACACCCCATATCTATGCGACTTAATTACGGCGTTTACATTTCTTTAGCGGTGGCCTTATCAGGCGTCCTGGCCAGCGGCGGTTGCGACCGGCGGCAGGCCAAGCGGACGTATCACGAAATTGTCCAGAGCGCCCCGCAACAACCGCCGCCAGCTCCGATGACGCCCGCCTTCCCACTTCGCCAGCGAAGCGAGGCGAGCGGCGAGGCTCGCCCGCCGGAGGCGAGGTTCGCCAAGGGCGACCAAGGGCGGCCGATGTCCGGCGAGCTGGACGCGTCATCCATTCCCAACGACGACGTTCACGCCTTTTTGCGTAATGGTCAGGCCGCCTTCGGCGAGCCTCGCCAGGGGCGGGGCTCCTCGGCTATTCCCGACGATGACATTCACGCTTCTTTGGGCGAGGGGCAAGGAGTGGCATCCGGGGCGATGCCCGCCTTCGGCGAGGCTCGCCAAGGGCGGCCGATGACGGGCGTCGTGGACCAACAGACGCAAAAAATGCTGGAGGCCTCGGTGGCGCGGCCGCCGTTGTCGTGGGCCACGCCGGAAGGCTGGCAGGATCAAGGGGCAGGCGGCATGCGTTTGGCGACTTTTAAATCAGCGGACGCCAAGGAACCCGTGGAGTGCGCGCTGATCTCGCTTGCCGGCGCTGCCGGCGGGCTTGAATCTAACGCGGCGCGCTGGATGCGGCAGGTCAACATCGCCGTGCCGGAGGCTCCGGACATGGAAGAATTCCTCGCCGCGCAAAAGAGAATCCAGACCAAAGACGGGTTTGACGCCACGATCCTCGATCTGACTCAATTACAGCCCAAAGAAGATTTTGAAAGCCCGTCGATGGTGGCGACCGTTATCACGCTGCCGGATATGACCGTGTTCGTGAAGATGACCGGCACCCGCGGGGCTATCCTTGAAAATAAAGATAAATTTGAAACGCTGTGCGCATCATTGAAGTTGAATTAAATCAAGTTGCGTATCTAGTATCTCGTCGCTCGTATCTCGAGGAATGTTTTACGAGATACGAAATACGAGATACGAGATACGAATACAGATGAATTCATTCCGCAAAAACCTACAGCGCAATTCGGTCATCAAGTTCTGCGCCTCGTTGAATATCACTCTGCTGTGCCTGGTCTTGCTGTTTATCCTGACGCTGTGGGGCACCGTTGACCAGGTCTACAACGGGCTGTACCTCGCCCAGGAGAGGTTCTTCTATTCCTTTTTCTTCACCTTCGCGGGGTTCATCCCGTTTCCCGGCGCCCAGCTTGTCCTGTGGGTCTTTTTTATCAACCTTGTGTGCGTGGCCCTCACGCGGCTGGTCTATAAGTGGGACCAGGCCGGGATCATCCTCACGCATTTTGGCCTTTTGCTGTTTTTCGTCGCTGCGTTCGCCACTTACCACGGCACCGAAGAGTCGCATATTACTTTAAGGGAAGGCGAGGGGACAAACGTCGCGCAGGCGTACCACGACTGGGAACTGGCGGTCTGGACTGAAGGGGATAACGCGCGAAACGTGGTTGCCTGGAACGCGAACGGATTGCGTCCAAACGACCGGCTGGCCTTCACGGAATATGGACTGACGGCGACGGTGGGACATTATCACCCCAACGCCGAAGCGTACGGTACAGGGAAATTATCGCCGGATGTTGTAAGCGCTTCGGGGATCCAGACGATTAAAGAAGTCCCCCTGGACAAGGAGCCGGAGAAAAATATCCCCGGGGGTCTTTTGACTGTCCGCGGGGCGGGGCCGCTGGAGGTGTCTGTCCTTTTGTACGGAGGGGAGGAGCAACCGGCAGAGATCACCGCCGGCGACAAAACGTATTTCATGCAGCTTCGCCGCAAACGCTCACCGCTTCCTTTTATATTAAGGCTTAAGGACTTCACGGCGGAGTGGTACCCGAACACTGAAATCGCGCGCAGTTATAAAAGTCTTGTTGAGATCACGCCGGCCGGCGGCGGGTCGCGCGAGGTCTTGATTTCGATGAACAAACCTCTTCGCTACAAAAATTTCACGGTTTATCAATCATCGTATTCGGTCGACCGGTTCGGGAGGGAGTCCTCCACCCTGGCGGTCGTCAAGAACGCGGGACGTCTGCTGCCGTATTTTGCCAGTTTTATCACGTTTGGCGGGCTGGCGCTGCATTTTTTGTTAATGGCATTTAAAACAAAGAGAACGTGAAACGTATCTCGTGAAGAGTATCTCGTTCGAAAAATACGCTTCACGCTTCACGCTTCACGAGCGACGAGCAAGGCAACCGATGCTTAAAAAAATCCTGTTTTTCTTTTATTTCACAGCGGTAATCACGACCTCGGCAATAGCTCAGCCCATCTGCCCTCTGGATTCTTCCATCAGGCCGCGCGGGGCGGTGTCGCTGGATAAATTCGCCGCGC
>CAKKQL010000125.1 GCA_919902095.1 Acidiferrobacterales bacterium | reverse complement strand
CTGCGAGCCGGCGCCAAGGATTTCGTGAGCAAACCGTTCGATGTTCTCGAAGTGAAAACGCGTATTCACAACATGCTGGAAGTACGACTGTTGTACAAACAGCTGGAACAAACGGTGGAGAAACGGACTGCCGAACTGCGCGAAAGCGAAGCGCGCTTTCGCGCCCTGAGGGAAATGGCGGAATTCTGCGCGCAGCTCCGGCAACGGCGCACACCCCAATCGTAGCGCTCGGTGTAAATGCGATGTCCCACGATATCAAGAACGGCCTGGACGCAGGATTCTTCCGCTATCTCACCAAACCCATCGTGGTCGACGACGGCTGGCGCTGGGTTGTTCAAGGCGTGACCAGCCTGGAAGAGCTGGCGCGCGTGACGCGCGAATAGCGACCGCCATGGAAGCATTCCAATACGAGGCGCTGAACGCCGCCGGTCGCACGGTCTCCGGCGTGGTGCAGGCCGACACGGCGCGCCAGGCACGCACGCAGTTGCGTGCGCAGGGCCTGCTGCCCTCGATGATCGGCCAGGTGCACGCGCGCAAGCGCGCACGCCAACTATGGGCGCGCGGCATCTCAGCAGCCGAGCTGAGTCTGGTGACCCGGCAGATGGCGACACTGCTCGACTCCGGCTTGACGATGGAGCAGTCGCTCAACGCGCTGATCGAAGAGGCCGTCGAGCCGATGACGCGCGAGGTGCTGACCGGGGTCAAAACCGAAGTGACCGCCGGTCTGTCCTTGGCCGGGGCACTGGGCGCCTACGAAAAGAGTTTTCCGGATTTCTACCGGGCGCTGGTGCATGGCGGCGAGGAATCGGGCGCGCTGCCGACCGTGTTGCAGCATCTCGCCGATTATCTCGACGCGCGCCAGGCGCTGAAACAGAAAACCGGTCTCGCGCTGCTTTACCCCATCTTGGTCACGGTCGTGGCGATCATGATCGTCACCGGCCTGCTGGTCTACGTGGTGCCGCAGGTCGTGGGCGTGTTCCAGCAGTCGCGACAGAGCCTGCCGTTGTTGACGCGTGCGCTGATCGGGCTCTCCGATTTCCTGCGCGCGACCTGGCCGTATCTGGTCGCGCTCATCGTCGGCGGAGCGGTAGCGGCACGCATGGCGCTGCGCCGCGATGCGACACGACGCCGCTGGCACGCGCTGTTGCTGCGCATGCCCTGGCTCGGGCCGCTGATTCGCGGCACCAACACCTCGCGCTTCGCCAGCACGCTCGCGATCCTGGTCGGGGGCGGCGTGCCGCTGCTTTCCGCGCTCAACTCCGGTGCACGGGTGATGACCAACATGGTGATGAGAGAGGCCATCGAACGCGCGATCGAGCGGGTGCGCGAAGGGTCGAGCTTGGCGCGGGCGCTGGGCGAAACGCGCGTATTTCCACCGCTGCTGGTACACCTGGTAGCGAGCGGGGAGGCGAGCGGGAAGCTCGAACAGATGCTCGAGCGCGCCGCGCGCCTGGAGACCCAGGCGCTCGAGCGGCGCCTGGCGGTGTTCCTGACGCTGCTCGAGCCGGTGATGATTCTGGTGATGGGGGGCATCGTGCTGATGATCGTGCTCGCCATCCTGCTTCCCATCATCGAGATCAACCAGCTGGTGCGCTGAGCAGCCGGTCTGGTGCAAGACCGATGACGCGCCGCGGATGGAATAGAATTTCCTATCCGTTCATGCAGTCGGAGCAGACCCTGCTGAAATCGAGATATTGCGCTTCCAGCGCAAAGGGCCCTGCATGTCATTAGTCTGGAAGCCGCGCAGATTTATCCCCCTGTGCTCGGCCATACTCCTGTGCACGACATCTTTTGCCGCCAATGCCCAGGCCGAAGTCACATCCAAACAGTCTTTTCCGCAGGTCTGGCTCAATCCCGGCATCTACTCACAGCATTTCGACTCGGGCAAAGGCCTGCGCAACAACAATATTGGCCTGGGTGCTGAAGTTCGGCTGGCCGAGAACCATGGATTGATGGCCGGCAGTTTCATCAACAGCAATCGGGCACGCTCGCACTATGCCGGCTATCAGTGGCGTCCGCTTCACTGGGACCTGGCCGGAGTCAACGTTGGCGCCGGGATCATAGTCAGCGCATTCGATGGCTATCCGAATTATCGCAACGGCGCGTGGTTCGTCGCCCTCTTGCCGGTGTTGATCATCGAGGGCAAGACGCTGGGCGCCAATATCAGCCTCATTCCAACTGTTGCGAACCGCTTTGACGGAGCCATAGCGGTTCAGATCAAGCTGAGGGTGTGGTAGGTCGTCGGCGCATGCGGTCAAGCAGCTATCGGCGGCCGCGGAAAACGCTTGGTATCACTGCGTACATGAAAAGAACGGCCCGTGCGCCGCTCTCGTGGGACGTGAGCCCGGAGTCGGCCTGCCGGTTCTTGGCCGAGAGGGATTGGATCAACCCGTCCACGCCGTCATCGCGAATAGTTTTGGCGAAAGTCGACTGATAGGTCGTAATCAGGCTGATGCCGGCGATCTTGATGTCGTAGACCCTCCACCCTGCCGTCGTCTTCTCCATGTCGTAGTCGATGGTCATCCGTTCGGCTCCGGACTGCTTCACGGTGGACTTGACCGTGACCTCGGTTTCGCCAGGCGCTATCCGCAGCGGTCGGTACTCGATCGCCTGATCGCGGTAATTCGCCAGCGCCGTGGAGTGGGTGCGCACCAGCAGCGTCCTGAACTCGGCGATTAGCGTGTTCTGTTGTTCGGGCGAGGCGAGGCGCCAGTTGCGCGCCACGGCGAGCTGGGTCATGTGGCGGAAGTCGAACAGCGGCAGAATCGTCGATTCAACCAGTTCGGCGATCTTCCCCGGGCTGTTTGTCTGGAGGTTTTTGTCCTGCTTGAGGATGGCAGTCACCGCCAAAGTAGCGGCACTCAGCAGCACGTCCGGCGCGGCCTCTGGTGCAGGCGCGATCGGACCCGTCACCGGAAGGTTCGCCGGGACCGGTTGCCTTACGTCCACAAGCACCAGATCTTTTCCGTCCAGCCTGAGCGCTTTGCCCGGGGGCAGCTTCAGGTAGGGCCCGGATTCATTTGCGCTGAGCCCGTAGGTAAAACTCATCGAGCCCCGACTGGAGCTGCCGGCCCCGTACCCGCGCACAAGGCTCAGACGCTGAAACTGAAACGTCGCGGTGGCGCCGTCGCTGCATCGCATGTTTCCCGCGCCGCCAAGTTCAGCGCTGGAGGTGAACTGCCCGCGGCACGACACGTCGGGCTTGGCGCGCGACTGAATCCTAATCGTTCCGGATCCATCGGGATTGTCTTCGGCTTCGCCCAGGAACAGGTCGCCGGCGAGTATCGCGATGACCGGGCCTGTGGTGGAAAAAAGTCCCGCGCCCGCCGGACTTGCCCACCCGGCAAGTCCGGCGAACGCTGCGAGACCCATGACCAGCATCCTGCGCATCGAAGACGACCTCGTTCAGCATTGCTGTGCGACGGGAAAGCGGCGGCCCCCGCCGACCGTTGTTAATCGTTGCTTCGATTATCGCCATCCATGCGCAACGCACTGTGCGCTAGCGCACGCAAGCTGGAAATATTTTTGCAGCTATGTGCGTTTGCGCACATAGGCGCAACGTAATCGACGCGCTCAGGTGCGCAGGCGCCGGGCGGCTGCGGGGCAGAGCGGCTGCTGTGAAAAGGTCACCGCTGGGCGGCGCCGGCAGGCGACGTACTGCTATAAGTAGTGACTTGCGGTCGTTTCATACCGCTTAGTCAATACTTTAAGTAGTTTTATCAGCGCCCGCCACGCCGCCCGCCAGCGTTTTCACTTTCTCGAGGCGGACCGCAAAAAGGCTTTCGGATCCGCCTCCGCGGCACATTGCTCAGGTGCGCAGGCGCACCAGCCTGTCTTGCGTGCGCTGGCGCACAGAGTATTCCGAGGCAAAGGGAGGGGATATCTTTAGGATGAGTTTCACTTTCTGCGCACAAAGGATACTGTCACGAATATCACCTTGAGTCTGGGACCCTTGGTATCGCTGCTCGCCGGCGTGCTTATTCTGATCGTGCCCCGGCTGCTGAACTATATCGTCGCGGTATATCCGATCGTCGTCGGATTGCTGGGACTGTTCGGCGACATACACCATTAAATAAACAGGACCGGCGCGCGCGAGCGCACCGGGAGCGCTCACTTCCCGAAGGGTATGCTGAAGTAGAAGCCGAAGACGGCGAAATTATTTTTTTTCTGAGTTCGCGGGATGTAGATTGCGTTTAGTTTCACAGCGCCGAGGTCGTAAGTGGCGATCGGGTGCGGCGCGATGAAGAACCTGCCGTGGTTGTAGGTCGGGCTGTAGACTCCCACCAGGGCGCCGCCAAGCCTCCAGCGCTCGCCGAGCTTGAACTGGTAACCCGCCCCCGCGAGCTTCGCCCAATTGCGCCCGGAGTCTTTGTAAAACCCGGCCTCGACGAACCCTACGCCGCGCGCGTCCTCGTGGAATGCGTGGTTGAACCCGAGCCCCAAGTTGAGCTCGTTGTCCAATCGATTGCGGCGGACGCCTTCCCGATCCGGGTGGTACGAGAATCCGAAGACGAGCAGATCGAGATTGAGCCGGGGATCTGCTGGCCGGACCTCATGCAAAGGTTCCACGCTTGCGCCGGCGGAGATGGTCCTATCTGCCGGCCGGACCTCATCCACGCTTGCACCGGCGGGGGTGGTCCCGGGAACCACGCCGGGGAACGCGGGCTCAGGCCGGCGCTCGAGAGCGCCGCACCCGCACAAAGCCAAGGTAACCGCGAAAGTCGGCAACAACCCATAAGCGAGATATCTCATTTTTTTTCTTCTTGTCTGTCGCGCCAGCGCGGCTGACGGGGCGAACTTCGATGGTCAGGCGCTGTGCTTATCGGGGCGGGGGCGGGTGCGAGTATGTTCCTTCGCGGCGAGAACCACAACATGAGATTTCGTCTGTGCGCTGGCACACGCAAGCTGGAAATATTTTTGCAGCTATGTGCGTTTGCGCACATAGGCGCAACGTAATCGACGCGCTCAGGTGCGCAGACGCCGGGCGGCTGCGGAGTGCCGGCGAAGGCTTGACCGGAGCGGGCCCTTTTCTTTGGTGCGCGAACGGGCCTAGGCAAGGCGGTTCAGCCCGGATTCTTCAGCGGCGCGCGCGGTGCGACCGCGTGTTTCGCTCGACCGGCGCTGTGCCTGCTCGATCACGCGCCGCAGTTTTTCCTGGCGCCGCCAGTAGCGATGGTTCACCACGCTTACGTCGATACCTTGGACCTGCTCGCCGGGCAGCGGTTCCGCGCCTTGCTCACGCTGCAGCTGCGCCTGTCCAAGCCTGCGCGCCGCTTCGTTCGTGTCGATTATGGCGACACGTCGTGAGGAAATGGCGGAGTTGCTGGCCAGCGCGTTCGCCACGTCCAACGTTGAGGGTGCCCCTTCGTCTACGCCAGTGAGTGGATCCACCACAGTGAATCCTGCGGCCTGTGCCTTTAACCCCACCAATTCGGCCTCGCTGTCCACTTTGACCACCTCGGAGATCGTCCAAGTGACCGGACTTTCCGGGCCCGCGGTGGTGCAAGTCGATGCCAATGTCAGTGGCCCCGAGTTTCGCGTGTGCGCCGATGCCGCCTGCAGCGTGGTCAGTAAAGGCTGGCGTTCGACCACAAGCGATCTAAGCAACAACGAGTACTTACAAGTTCGCCTCACCAGTGCCGCCACATTTGAACCTTGAGACGCAGAGCCGCTTTGCGCGCGTGAACGTGGCTGACCTGTTCATTGCCCTGCTAGCTATGTGCGTTGGCGGACAGACGACGCAAGGGTTTGGTCTTAACCTCAAAATATATGAAGCAGCATGCAAGCCGAGCTTGCGCCGTTTCGATTTTCAATCAATCGCGAGGAAATGAAAATGAACTGGGATCGCATCGAAGGCAACTGGAAGCAATTCAAGGGCAACGCCAT